>JAQUHH010000238.1 GCA_028683685.1 Bacteroidales bacterium | reverse complement strand
TTCTAACAATTCAGTACTTAGATCAGGAAACGTAACGAGGGCAAATACATTTACATCAGTCACAGAATATAAACTATTGTTTTTGATTTTTACGGCTACCACATCGTTCATCGTTCCACAAACAGCATCTTCGGGACTTATCACTTCTAAAACACTTAAATCATAATAATTTTCTGCATGGATTAAAATATTATCAAAACGATTGTTTCCATTAACGTTACTCGCTCCATCAATATTTAAGCGAATAAAAACAGAATCTGCATTATTGATTTCTGGAAAAGCAGAAAGCGACATATTTTGAAGAGTAAATGAAGTTGTGGTATTCGCTGTATTGACTCCAAAATCAGTAAAAACAGTACCATTTATACTCCATGCCCACAGATGTGTATCAAATCCAGAAGTAGTTCCTCGAGTAGCAAATGATAATTCTGCATTTTTAAGTCCTTTCATCGAAAATTTCAAAATAATGTCATTTCCATTGGCTGAGGAATTTACAAATACTAATGAATTTCCAGCAATGGGAGTAGCACGGGGATCGTTTAAATCAGTACCCCCAAATGTAGTAAGCTGTGTTTCGCTTGCGGCACACAAAAAGTCAGACGAACCATGACTCCCATCTAAATAAATAAAAGCGGTATCACTCGCTTCCCCCAAATTAGAAGGAATCACTTTTAGTGTTTGATCGGCTGCCTGCAAGTCATCAAAAGTCCATGCATACATCAATCTACTTTGAGAAAACAAGGTCGTCGAAATGACCAAGAACAAAACTGAAATCAAAACTTTTTTCATAATCTAAAAAATTAATATTTAGCCGTTAATAAACTATTAAAAGCAAAAATATAATTTTTTCCTAACAAAACTAGATTTTTTCAAATAAAACTTACAAAAACATTAAAAAAAATAGCAAAATTATCAAACATTATAAGCCGCCACTATCGAATTAAAAGCACAGTTCCATTTTTATCAAATAAATCACCATCTAGATTTTGATATCGAATAAAAAATACATAAATTCCTGCTTGCACTTTATTGCCTTTGTATGTTCCATCCCACCCCATATTGGGGTCATTCGTGGTAAAAATTTCTGCTCCAGATCGGGTATAAATAAAAAATTGATAATCGGAAGCATCTACAAAAGCATTAACAGGTTTGAAAATTGGATTTAATTTCTCAGGAGTAAAAGCACTGGGAATAAATGTATTTGGCGACTGAAAAAGAGCAATTCTATTGGAACGACTTCGGTCGGCATGCCCATAATCATTTGCATCCTGAATGGCTGAAACATAATACGAAAATTTTGCCCCCATATGATTTAATGGAAAAACATCATCTTGATATAAAAAAGTAAGATTAGAAACCATATCTGTATATGAAAAGAAACCATCCAAAGCCGTTGCTCTATATATTTCATACCCTTGAGTACCTCCCTGATAACCAAAATATTCCGACCACCGAAATTCATTTTTCAAATCATCCAAAGATTCTCCTGTAAGCAAAATAGAACCCACAGAATCTGTTTCCATCAACTCAAATCCACAAATATCTACCAAGGATATTTTATAAAAATAACGCATGATTTCAGTATCCACACCCCCATCCGTAAATTGATAAAAATCAGTACTGTTATAAGCCTGTTCCGATATTAATTCATATCCACCATCACTTTTATATCGCCATAATTTTAATGAAGTAAAAGGAATAGAATTATCCACAAAAACACCCACCTCAATTTGTGCGTTATCATTCACATCCACATAACGAATAAACAAATCTTCAGGCACCAAATGAGCATCAAAATCAAAACAAATAATGGGAGAAGAAGCAGTTATCCCCGTGGGAGATTTTGCTACAACATAAATACAATACTCAAAACCATCTTCCAATAATTCTAAAACAAAAGAATTTTGAGTACCCATAACCGTAGTTTCAATTTCAAAATCAGCCCCATTACGACTTACATAAATCAAATACTCTCCCACTCCTCCTGGCATTTCTTCATACTGATTCCATTGTAAATTGACAGAGGAAGCACACTGATTAACAGCATATTGCATCCATAATGAAGTATGAATTACTCCTAGAGGACTGGCGTTTAAACATGAATCCAATGCGGCAATTCGATATGAAAAAGTTTGATTTACAATATCTGCTTCATCATAGGTATAAAAAGTATTGTTTATGCCCCAAACCGTATCTAAAATCGACCAAATTCCGCCCCCAAAACGATACAACAAATAACCATCTGTATCAAAAGAAGAAGAAGCTTGCCAACCGATTTGAACACTTCCATCCGCAGGCGAAACACTTACACTATCCAATCGAGGAACTGCAGGCGGCATCAAATCTCTAAAAAAATCTTCTTTAGAAGCGGAAGCAGAAATACAAGTCGCAGTTTCATAGTAAATTCGATAATTCATTTGTGCCGAACACAAAGCAATGGTGTCTGTAAACAACAATACATCAGAAGAGTCATAAAGCGACATCATTCCTCCTTCGAAGGCTCTCTCGATTTTGTAATACCCAGAAGTTGTGGGAGGGAAATGAATTCCTGGACTGTTCCATGAAAGATTTGCGTTTCCATTTCCAGAATTGGTCAAAGTCAATAAAATTGTTGACAAAGTATCTGAAGCATTTTCCGAGGAATTTCCAATGCTTTTTACAAAATAATATCTGCGTACAATATCGGCTCCAGCTCCATTATGAATATAGACACTTTGATTTATATCCATTATGGATTGAAGAAAAACAAAAGGTCCAGATGCGTTGGGCGAAGAAAATATTTCATAACGAACAAAATCAGGATTAGCAGCAATCGGCGTCCATGTCAAAGTCACATTTCCGTCATCATCTACCGATAGACATTTCAAATCAACCGCAGATAGTGAAAATGCGACAGATGGGAAAATAAACCCGATAAATAATAAACAAAACCATCTCATACATCAATAATTATAAATCAAACGCAATAATTTTGCGATTCGTATTTATCCAACAACAACTTTTACAAAATCAGCAGGCTTTAAATATTTCTGAGCCAAAGTCTGCAATCGATTTTCATCCATGGCATGAACTGATTCCATTTGCTTTTGCAAAAAATCCAGCGACAAACCATAATCATCCAAATCAATTAATTTTTCAATCATATTTACCGCTCCATCCATGCTTCTAAACATCGACCCAGTAATATATTGCTTCACTCTATCAAGTTCTTCATTATTTACTTTTTCGTTGCACAAACGTTCCATTTCAAAAAAGATTTCTTTCAATACTAATTCCCACACATCTTTGCCCACGTCTGAATAAATTGCTAAATAAGCAGCATCTTGCAAACTCACAATCGAAGAACCAATACCATAAGTATATCCTTTTTCTTCCCGAACATTGGTCATCAATCGAGAACCAAAATAACCGCCTAAAACAGTAGACAAAACTCCCAAATCTACGAAATCAGGATGAGTACGAAGAACAGACAATCGACCCAAGCGAAGAGAACGCTGCACAGCATCAGGCAATACAACGTCAACATCGGATTTAGTTTCGAAGAACATCTTTTTTTCTTTGACAGATTCTTTTTTCACTTGAACACTTCCAAAACTTTTTTCAACAGCTTTTTCAATTTCATCATCAATGGCACCTATCAAATAGAGTTTAAAAGGGTTTTGAAGATAAAATTCACGATGAAATTGGCATAAATCATCTTGGTTTATTTTCTGAATATTTTCCAAAACAGGAAACAGTCCATAAGGATGATAATCGCCAAAAAGCACATTTCTAAAATGAAAACGAGCCAAGACAGAGGACTTTGTCATATTAACCCGTAAACTCGTCTTCTCTTTCTTTTGAAGTTTAAGCAAATCATCCTCAGGAAATACAGCATCGAAAAGCACCTCGCTGATAATCGGCAAAAGTTCTTTAAAGAATATTTTAGGAATATAAAAAGTAACATTTACATGATCTAATTCGGGCGAAACTCCATAATATGCTCCTTTTGAATCGAACATTTCTGAAATCTCTTCAGAAGAATATTTCGGAGTTCCCTCAAACAACATTTTGGCAGTAAAACTAGCTAAAAACATTTTG
>JAQUHH010000237.1 GCA_028683685.1 Bacteroidales bacterium | reverse complement strand
AAGATTACGACAATGAAACCGAATTAATGGTTGACAATCAGTATATTATGTCGCCAAAAGATTTGTGTACCATTGAGTTTTTAGACAAAATCGTGGATGCTGGTGTGAGTGTTTTTAAAATTGAAGGACGCGGTCGTTCCCCAGAATATGTAAAAACCGTTACTCAATGCTATCGCGAAGCTGCCGATGCTGTTTTAGATGGAACCTACAGCGATGAAAAAAAAGCCGAATGGATGGAACGTCTAGGAAAGGTCTACAATAGAGGCTTTTGGGATGGCTATTATTTGGGAAGAAAAGTTGGTGAGTGGACCGAGAAATATGGTTCTTTGGCAACTCGCAAAAAGAAATACATTGGAAAAGTAAACAACTATTTTTCAAAATTAAGTGTTGCTGAAATAAAAATAGAAGCCAGCGAATTGAATCTTCAAGATGAAATTATTATTTCGGGACCCACAACCGGCGTTTATGAAGATGTTTTGCAAGAAATCAGAGTCGATTTAAAACCAACAACAAAAGCCAAACAAGGCGATGTTTGCTCGATTCCTGTAAAAAGTGAAGTTAGAAGAAATGACAAACTTTATATTTGGATTGAAAACAAGGTGGATGCTGAATAATTATTTTTCTGGTTTTATAAAAATAGATGCATGAAATTATGACAAAAGCAACAATGATTATTCTTTTTGCAATATTTCTTCCTTCTTTCGTTGTTCAAGCGGATTTTTTGACAGAACAGAAAAAATTTGCAAGAGTCAGAACTGCCATTAAAGAAAAGCAAGATATTATTGAAAAAAATCTCAAAGAAAACCAATTGACCATTGATAATTTTAATTTGCTTTTTGTTGCATACAAAGACAATGATTTGCTTGAAGTTTATGCCAAAAAGAAACAAGATACGAAATACAAAAAAATCAATTCGTATGAGATTTGTGCTCGCTCGGGTCAACTTGGACCCAAAAGAAAACAAGGTGACGAGCAAGTGCCAGAATGTTTTTATCACATTGATCGATTTAATCCAGCAAGTAGTTTTTATTTATCCCTCGGAATCAACTATCCAAATTTGGGTGACAAAAGAAAAAGCAAAGCTCATAATTTAGGAGGAGATATTTTTATTCATGGCTCATGCGTCACCATAGGCTGTTTGCCAATGACCGATAATTTTATCAAAGAAATATACCTATTGGCGATTCATGCAAAAAACAATGGACAGTCAAAAATTCCAGTATATATTTTCCCATTTAAAATGACAGATTCAAATTTCAAAGCCTATAAAGCTAAATTTAAAAGCAATATTGGACTAATCTCATTTTGGGATAATTTAAAAATTGGATACGACAAATTTATCAAAGAAGAAAAAGATATAAGCGTAAAGTTTGCAGAAAATGGCGATTATATTTATTAGGATTTCAATGTATTTGTACATTTGAAAATGATAGAACTGCACATGGTGTAAAAATAAAGCAAATTTACCTGAATAAGAAGGTATTTCCCTGTGCAATGAATTTAAAAACCCACAGACAATGAAAACACCGTTTTATATATTAATAGTTTTTTCGCTGATCGTTTTTTCAAAATGCAAAAATGATTATTCGAGCGATAAAATGATTTCTTCAAGTGGAAAATATTATTTTATACCAACGGTTAACCGAACTGATAAATCAAAAGACGATTTTGCTAACGTTGTAATATCGCTTTATTCTGCCGAAGGAGAGCTATTATCTGTGTTGAATACAAAAGCAGGGGATTCAGGCAAATGGGCGACAAATTGGGACAAAAATAAGGAAATCGTGATTATAAAAAGCAGTGACATTGGAACTTATGCATGGAAAATTGAAAATGGAGAATTTATTAATGTCGAACTAACAGAATCAATAAAAGAGCAAGCTGAAGAGATGCTAAATAATAAATACAAATCTCAGAAAAAGAGGACATCCTAATTCAGATAGTTTGAATTGTCATTTAAAATTTATTAATAAAGTGATCTTTATTAAAGAAGATATTCGCAAAAAAATCTTTTAGCCAAGCTGCGGATATAGCTCACTGTTTTTCAAATATTCCACCATCGCTGTTGCAACTGCCAAATCAATAGGTTGGGTGACTTTAATGTTTTCGGGAATTCCAGAATAAAAATGTAATTTTCCACCACTGTTTTCATAAACGCTTCCGTCATCGGTGAAATTATTTTTGTAATCTAATTGATAGGCTTCTGTGATTTTATCAGTTCGAAAACACTGTGGTGTTTGGACAGAATAAACCAAATTTCGGTCAAAGCCAGAGAGCTGATCATCTTTCATAATCCGAATGCTGTCGGTAACAGGCAGAACGGGAATGGCTGCATCAAAGTTGCGAGCAGTGATAAAAGCATTTTTAATCATTTCTTGTGAAACAAAAGGCCTTACTCCGTCGTGAATAGCCACGAAATCAGAATCTTGCACATGAGGCAATGCGTTTTGAATGGAATGAAAACGTGTTTCTCCGCCCACTACTATTTGATGTGGAATGTCGAAATCATGTTTTTTCACCAAGTCTTCCCATTCAGGAATAGCGTGCAGTGGAAGTGTAATTACAATTTTATTATCATTATCAAAAAGAAAAAAAGCTTTGATTGATAGCATTAAAATAGGAATACTCCCAATTTCAATAAATTGTTTGGGAGTATTCTGTTTCATTCGGCTTCCAATGCCGCCGGCTGTGATTATAACAGCTTTTTTCATTTTACAATATTAACATTGCATCGCCATAAGTAAGGAAGCGATACTTTTCTTTAACAGCGGTTTGATAAGCTTCCATAAGCAAATCGTAACCCGTAAATGCAGCAACCAACATCATCATGGGTGATTGAGGTGGATGAAAATTGGAAACGAGGGCATCAGAGACTAAAAAATTATATGGAGGGAAAATGAATTTATTTGTCCATCCAGCTTCAATTTTTAAATGGCCTGATAAATAAACAGAGGATTCCATTGTTTTGGCCGTTGTTGTTCCAATGGCACAAATTTTTCTTCGCTCTTCTTTTGCGGAATTAATAATTTTCGCACACTTTTCATCAATAATAAATTCCTCGGAATCCATTTTGTATTTAGTCAAGTCTTCGACATCAATTTGTCTAAAATTGCCCAATCCAAGATGCAGCGTAATTTCAGCAAAATTAATTCCTTTAATTTCAAGACGTTTTATCAACTCTCTGCTAAAATGCAATCCAGCAGTAGGAGCAGCCACTGCACCTTCGCGACTGGCGTAAATGGTTTGATAATTGGCTTTGTCTTCGGGTTCAATGTCTCTGATTTTTTGTAAATCATCAGGAAGAGGAGTGGTGCCAATTTCTTTTAATTTTGTTTTAAACTCTTCGTGCGTTCCATCAAATAAGAACCGCAGAGTTCTACCTCTGGATGTCGTATTGTCGATTACTTCCGCAACCAAAGAGTCGTCCTCACCAAAATAAAGTTTATTCCCAATTCTGATTTTACGAGCAGGATCTACTAAAACATCCCATAGTCGGCTCTCTTTATCCAATTCACGCAAAAGGATAACCGTAATTTTAGCTCCTGTCTTTTCTTTTTCTCCATAAAGTAGGGCTGGAAAAACCATCGTATTATTCAAAACAAAGACATCTCCATCATCAAAATAATTGATAACATCTTTGAATAAATGATGTTCTATGGTGTTTTTCTTCCTATCTACCACCATCAATCTCGATTCGTCTCGCTCTGCTACAGGATGAATTGCAATTAATTCCTGCGGTAAGTGATACTTAAACTGTGAAAGTTTCATATTGTTTTTTATATTAATATAATGAAAAAGAGTATAAAAGTAATACATCGAAGACCCTTTGTCCAGTGTTTAATGCTTATTTAACATTATTTACCGAATTATACTTTTTCTCTATTATTCTTACGTTCACATAATCAGATACTTAATGTGTTGTTGTTCGGAAATGAAAATGAAAAAATATATAGAATCCTTTTAATAAATCTTAAATTTAAGTACAAATTTTCTAAAATAAATAAAGCAGTCCTTCTCTTTATTTTGCATGTGTACTTTTTTGTAAAATAAATAAATCATACAACAATCAATTAATTTGTATTTTT
>JAQUHH010000236.1 GCA_028683685.1 Bacteroidales bacterium | reverse complement strand
CATAATAGTCCAACTATCAGCGATATAGCTGCAGGGAATCATGTTGTTATTTTAACCGATGCTGATGGTTGTGTGGATTCATTAACAATCGTAATTACAAACCATGAGGCACAAGAAGTAGGTATCGTAGCAATTAGTCCTGCTCATTGTGATCATCCTGACGGTGGAGCCAGTTTAGTAGCGAGTGGGGGCAGTGGAAGCTATACTTACAATTGGGGAACGACCCCGCCACGTACATCCATTCAAGAATCAGACTTAATTGGTGGTGAATATACGGTTACGGTGAGTGATGGCGTTTGTGATGTTGAAGTAATTGTGGATGTTCCAAATTTACCAGGACCCAGCGTAAATGCTTCGGCAAATCCAAGTGCAGTGTATGTTTCAAAAGCACTTATTCGTTTTGATGATGGTTCAACTGGTGCTACTTCTTGGTATTGGGATTATGGAACGGGACAATATTCACAGGAACAAACGTCTTCGTTTAAATATGAAGTGCCAGGAACATATAATGTAGTACTAACGGCAACGGATGATTATGGTTGTTCAACTTCAGATACGGTTATTGTGATTGTTCATGAAGGCTTAGAAGTTTGGATACCCGATGCCTTTTCGCCCAATGGAGATGGATTGAATGACCTTTTTGGTCCTGTAGCAAGAGGAATGAGTTTGGAAGGTTATGAAATGGTCATTATTGATCGTTGGGGAAAGGAAGCATTTTATACCAATGATTATTTCCATCGTTGGGATGGAACCATCAATGGACAGAGAGTCGAAATGAATACCGTATTTATATATCGAATTAAAATCAGGGATATAATGGGTAAAGAGTATGGTTATTCGGGAAGAGTAAGTTTGATTTACGGATTTGAATAGTTTCTATCTTTTTTGATGGCTCGCAAAGTCGCTAAGATTTTTGCAATTCGGAATTGGTCACTTGATTACATGGTCACTCAGTTACTTGGTCACTTTTTTTCATTCTCTTGCAAAGCTGCAATGATTTTTAGAAATGAAGTAACTAAGTAACCAAGACACCAAGTTACTTCCGCAAAACCATAAATCTTTTATACATTCTGTCGGAATTGTGAAAAAAACCATTATTTTTGCTAAAAAAAATAGAGGCTATGTTAGAATTATTGGAAATTTTGAAATACATTTTACCATCGGTAGTAGTGTTTTTTACTGCGTATTATTTAATTAAGATTTTTTTGGAAGTAGAAGAAAAAAAACTTTCATTAGAATTAAAAATGGATGCCAAAAACATTACTATTCCCATTCGATTACAAGCATTTGAACGTTTTACTCTGTATTTGGAAAGAATAAATCCACAAAATATGGTGATGCGTTTGCAAAAAAGCACCATGAATAATAGCCAATTTCAGATGCTCTTGGTTTCAACAGTTCGGAATGAGTTTGAGCACAATGTTTCGCAACAAATGTATATTTCATCTGCTTCTTGGGAGGCTATTAAAAATGCAAAAGAGGAGACCATTAAAGTAATTAATATCGCTTTTGGACAAATAGAACCCACAGGGCAGTCGATTGAATTGGCTACTAAAATCATTGAATTGACAGCGGATGACACTATGTCGCCATCGGATCATGCTTTGGAATTGCTGAAAAAAGATATTCGTCAATATTTTTAATTATCTCCATTTGAATATTTTTCCAATTATTTGACCTACTTCGTCAAAAACATCTAGGTTGTTTTTAAGAGGTTCCCAGACTGATGAGTTGATAATAGATTGATACGCTTCTTTGTTGATGCCAGTTTGTATTGGATATATTAGAATAATATTGGTGTGATTGAAATATTTTTCCATTAATATTGGAATTTTAGTCATGCTGGAATTGTATGAAATATGATCTTTTCTACTTAATACAATATTTAAGCAATCATCTGTTTGAATATCTCTAGCAATAATTAAGAAGTCGTTCCAATCTTCAAAGTTTATAAAATCTGCTTTTATGGGATACTTTTCTTTGATTGATTTAATATAGTTGCAGGTTTGCTCCGAAGCATAAAAAATCAGTTTAGAGCTGCTATTTTTAGAAAAATTCCACATTTTTATTAACCAAAAAGGAAACCCAATTTCTTTTTCTGCATTTTCGGGAACTACAATAATGTGTCTTTTTATGGTTGTAATGGGTTGTATGCTTTGGTAAATAAAAGTAGTAGTATTACAGTTTTGAAGAATTCCATGTGTTAAACTTCCTAGAAATGAATCAGATGTGATTTTTTTGTCATGTATTCCTAGAATAATGTCTGTTATTTTTTCTTGGCTAACGACGCTTGAAATTCCATTAATGATGTTGTAATCTTGTTTAATTATTTCGTGAAGAATTGTATCGTTTCCAGAGGCAATTCGGGACGCTTGTTCCAAGAGTATTTTTGCTGATTTTTCTTCCTCATTTTTTATGTCTGGATTGACAATAACGGTTGAAAAAAGTTCGTTTTTTGTTCCTTGCGTTTTTATCAATAAACTTAGATTGATAAGTTCTTCTGTGGTTTTTGGGTTTCGAATAGGTATTAAAATTCGTTCTTCAATATCTATTTCATCATTGTTTTTTATTTGTTCTTTTAAGGCAATATTTTGAGCTCCTTTTTGAGTCGCAAAGGATGCAATGGTACAAGTGATCAGAATCATTACAATGGTCCCATTTAAAACACTGTCATTGAACAAACGAATTGGAATACCTTCATTCGTATATCCAACAATAATATTGTAACCTATGGTTACTGCTGCTAATGTGGCTGCTGCTTGGGCATTGCTTAATCCGAAAATAAGAGAGCGTTCATCTCTCGAAAAAGAAAAACTTTTTTGTGCCAACCATGCTGCTATGTATTTTGAAAAAGTGGCAATAATGGTCATGGTGGCTGCAACAATTAGGGCGTTGATATCTTGAAAAAAAACTCTATAATCGACCAGCATTCCAATTCCAATTAAGAAAAATGGAATAAATAAGGCATTTCCAACAAATTCAATTCTGTTCATTAAAGCTCCATTTTTAGGAATTAATTTGTTTAATGCTAAGCCTGCCATAAATGCTCCAATAATGGCTTCTATGCCCGCTGCTACCGCAATAAATGATGCGAGAAAAACCATGGCTAAGATGAAAATGTATTGAGATACACTATCGCTGTATCGTTTCATAAACCATCTTGCTACAATCGGGAAAATGTAGAAAACAATAAATGCAAATACCAAAACTGAAACGGATAATTGAATCCAAAAATCATTTTTTAATTCTCCTTTTACCATTCCTGTTATTACCGCCAGAACCAAAAGTGCGAGCGTAACAGTGACGATAGTGCCGCCAATTGTGATGTTTACAGCTCTGTTTTTTGTGATTCCAAGTTTGCTAACAATCGGGTAGGAGATTAGTGTATGAGAAGCATACATACTCGCCAATAAAACAGACGTCGTGAGCGAAAAGTTTAAGATGTAAATACTCGTTACAATTCCCAAGCCCATAGGGATTATAAAAGTATATAATCCGAAAATTAAACTCTTTTTAGAGTTCTTTTTTAAGTCATTTATGTCTATTTCTATGCCCGCTACAAACATGATATAGAGAAGTCCAACAGTTCCAAATAAAACAATGCTGCTATCTCTAAGCAATAGATTAAAGCCATTCGGACCGATAATTGCTCCGGCGATTATTAAGCCAATTAAATGTGGAATTTTTAGCTTGTTCAGCAGAATAGGAGCAAATAATATGATAAAAAGGATAATGGAGAAGATTAAAACAGGATGTTGGAGCGGTATTGTAAATACAGAGCTGAAAATATCTTCCATGTAACGAGATTTATTGTTTTATACGTCTTTAACTCACGAAAAGTTATAATAAAATACCAAAAAAAACTTCACTCTGTAGTGAAGTTTTTTTTAAGAAAAAATCATTCTTTATTTACATTTTAAATGTGTCAAAAATTACTTTTTTGTAGGTTGCTTTGTCACGAGCTCCAGTGGTCATGATTGGTTCGCCGCCAACAGGACAGAAAAGCACAGCTGGAATACCGCTAATGTTGAATTGTCTTGCTAATTCCGTTTCAACATCGGTATCTACTTTTACAAAATGAATTTTGTCTTTGTACTCGGCTGCC
>JAQUHH010000235.1 GCA_028683685.1 Bacteroidales bacterium | reverse complement strand
TATTTTATTTAGTGCTGGTTTATTATATGTTATGAAATACAATAAATGGGCTTTCGAGTTAGGATTAACGCGGGCACATCGAAATCCAGACATGAATGAATTATACATAAAACGAATGCCTGTTGGTTTTGACACTTATGATTATATTGGCAATCCTAATTTGAAACCAGAATTGAATCATCAAATTGATTTGGCTGTAAAAACAAATATTTCAGAAAAAATAAAAATAGGATTAAATTTATTTGCTTCCCAGTTGAGTTCATATATTGGAGCGTCTTATTTAAGCACAAGTATATTAATGCCAGCTTCGCAAGGAGCTTTGGGTGTAAAGCAATTTAATAATTTTGATAAAGCATATTTTATGGGAGGAGAGCTTTCTTTAAATTTCACCCATAAAAAACTTTTTGTTCATTGTTCCGGAGGTTATACTTATGCTAGGGTTGAAAATGTTGAAAAATTAATTGTGAAGGATAAGCAGGTTGTGGATTCTGAAATATTAGTTACCGATCCGGTGGCAGAAATGCCTCCTTTTAGAGTTTTGACTAATGTTCAGTATGAATTTTCAAAAATTAAATTAAACCCCTCTGTTCAATTTCAATATATTTACAAACAGGATATTATTTCTGTTTCTTACAATGAGTTAGCGAGTCCCGAATATTTTTTAGTAGACTTAGCCCTAGAGTGGAAGTATCGTTTTATTGCTTTGCGAACGGGAGTGGAAAATGTGCTTAATGAAAACTATTATGATCATCTCAATAGGAGAGTCTTAGGAGGCAATTTGGATGATAAAATCTATGAACCCGGACGAAATTATTTTGTCACTGTCAGATTGAGTTTTTAAGTTTTGTGGTCGGGCAAGTAGGTTCTTTGCTCCACGTACGTTTCAGCTTTGCTATAAGGAGTTCTTGTTCGCCTAATTGTTACTTTGTGAAGTAAAATTGTATTTCTTAGAGAATTGGATGAATTAAAGTCGTAGCAAGAGTAACGAAGAAGTTTGCATTTTCAATCAAACGCTTTTTATTCGTTTTTTCCACCTGTCCCCACAAAGAAATCTTTCTTATCATCGAAAAGGATGTTGAAAGTGGTAAGCGATCCATAGCAACGAGTGATGTATTGTTGTAAGTTGATTTTATCTTCATCGGATAAGACGCTATGAGAGTTGATGTTTTGTTCTAAAACTCTCAATCTGTCGCGCAACAAAACAATTTTTCTGAAAAATGAATCAATGGATATTTCTTTTGGTTTTAGGTCTTTATTGGCGGGTTGAAGTACCATATTTCCACCTTGCCATTTATCACCTAGAGTGACTTTATGCGAAATTCCGTTGTGTTTTTCCAAAACAGCTTCGAGCGTTTCCATAATTTCGTTGAAATTTATTCCACTTTCACTTTCGTTTCTATTTTCCGTAGAACTTTGTATGGCTTCAATTAATGTTAATCCATGTGCAATTTTTGTGAGGCTCACTTTTCCACCTCTAACAAAGATTGCTTCATAGCTGCTAAGACTCACTTTGCTAATTATTCCTTCGCCATATTTTTCATGATCGACTCTATCACCTTGTTTGAATTCCATCGTTTTTTGTTTTAAAATTTCTGAATTCTTATAAATTTTTATATTGTTGTCCGATAAAAATAATAGCAATTAATGTAATGTAAAGATTAATTGATATTTATTCGTTATTTTCAATACTCTTACCCCTAGCCCATGAAGGGGAAGTATTGAAAATCAATGGATTAAATCATGGTTTTCAATATTTTTTCCTTTAGGGGGCAGGGGGTAAAAAAATATTGAAAATTTATCGGTCAATAGTGAGTTTTTTTATTTCTTCAAGGGCTTTGTCGTAATTTGGATGTTCGCCAACTTCAGAAACATATTCTACATATTTGACAACATCGTTTTTATCAATAATGATAATTCCACGAGCTAAAATCCTCAGTTCTTCTAAAACAAAACCATATTTATAGCCAAAATCTAAGTCTTTATGGTCTGATAAAGTTTTTATTTTGTCGATTCCAGCGGTGGCACAATAGCGTCCCAAAGCGAAAGGTAAGTCAACAGAAATAGTTAAGATTTCTGTGTTTTCAAGCTTTGCTGCTTCTTCATTAAAACGACGGGTTTGCTGGTCGCAAATGCCTGTGTCAATGGAGGGAACCACTGATATTAATCTTTTTTTACCTTTAAAATCGCTAAGTTTTACCGGTTTTAAATCGACGCTTAAAACAGTAAAATCTTCTGCTTTTTGTCCAACTTTTGTTAATTTGCCATTTAGAGTTAAAGGATTTCCTCCAAAAGTAATCATTCCACTATGCTTTTCCATGTCTATTATTTTACATTATTAATTTTCAACATTAAACAATGAAAAACTAAACTTGTTCACATATGTTTGGACTTATCTCGATTTATTTCCGAACACCCAGCACGAAAAGTCTTTGCAAAGCCATCTCGTTGGCGGGTTCTATTTTTAGGACATGGTTGTAATTGTCGATGGCCAGCTGTTTTTCGCCCAATTTTTCGTAGGCAGCACCTCTGTTGTAAGCCGCTTCGAAAAAATAGGGCTCAATGTTGAGGGCTTTGGTGAAATGTTCCACTGCTTTTTCGTTATCATTTTCTAGATTCATGGCAATCCAACCTAAATTATGGTGAGACCAAGCATTTTCAGGATCGATTTGTAAAATTATATGGTAGCGTTCTTTTGCTTTTATTACATTTTTTGTTTCTTGATAAAACATCGCAATATTATAATGAGCCTCAATGCTTTGTGGTTTAACATTTAATGCGTTATTGTAATAATCCAGTGCCAGCGGATTTTTTCGACTATGATATATTAGTCCAAGTTGAATATATGCTTCGTAATAGGACGGATTTTGATCCACAGCTTTATTGAAGTTTCGGATGGCATTCAGAGTGTCGCCTTGCTCTTTTAGAGCATATCCCATCATGTAATAGGCTTGAGGATTCCGACTGTCAATCAAAAGTGATTGAGAAATAAAATCGTTCATTTCGGAATATCGTTTATAATAAAGCTGCATTTCTGCAATTTTCATCATTACATTAATGTTTTTTGGAGATTTAGAATATGCTTTTTCTAAAACTTCTTCGCTGTTTTCAAAAAGTCCTTGCATAAAAAACAAATCGGCCAAGGCGATATATCTCTCCGGATTTAGCGAATCGAATCTCAAAGCGGCAGAAACATCATAATACGCACTGTCGAAATTGCGTTGTTTTATGTAGTAATCGGCTCTTTGTTGATATAAGTCTGGATTGGTCGGATCGTTGTCAATTTGCATAAAAAGGGGAGCAAGATCGGCCGGAAGATGGGCATACTTTTCGGCATTGTTTGTTTGTTTGCATGAAGCAATCATAAAAACTACCAAGAACAAAGGGGCTAAGAATTTGATTTTCATATAATACAATGTTTTTATAGCTTGCAAAATTAACAAAAATGCTTGATTGACTCGTTAATTTATTGAAATTTGCAGAAATGACTTGATTTTTATTTTGTGAAGCTATATTCTGTGCCATATTTTAGATTCATTGTTTTTGTTATTGTATACCATTGTTGTCCGAGTATCATTCAGAAAATCAGTCTTTTCGCAAATCATCCTTTAGTATTTTGATTTTTAGTTGTTTATTGCCTCTTTCAATTTGATATGGCTTACTTCGACAAGCCATTAATAAATAAAGTATTTCATCTGAAACAAAAGAGATTGTAAATTATTGAAAAGCTATTTTTCATGGATTTGACATGATTTAAAGGCAAGGATATTTACGTGTAAATGATATTATAGAAATTCAACATAAGTTAATTGAAAACAACACAGGAATAAGAAATACATCAGACACTGTTTTAAAAATGAGACCAATGGAAATTCCACCTCAAGATAAAAATGAGATATTGGATTTATTATCAAATTTTATCGAGTATTTTAATCAAGACAAAAATGAAATTTCGCCTTTAATTAATCTTGCCGTTCTTTATCCGCAATTTGAAAACATCCACACATCCACATGATAGTTCCTGCTGGCGGGCTTTCGGAAGATCAAATGGAATGGATACCATCGCATCAAAAGTATTTTTTGTCAGTTAAAAGTCTAAGTTTGGTTTTTAGAGGAATTTTAT
>JAQUHH010000234.1:1447-4138 GCA_028683685.1 Bacteroidales bacterium | reverse complement strand
CTATCTGAAATTAAATTTTCTAATTGTGAATTTTTGGAATGTAATTTAAGTTTAGCTAAACTAAGCAATACTGCATTTAGAGATATTCAATTTAAAACTTGCAAAATGTTGGGACTCCAGTTTGGGGATTGCAGCACATTTGGACTCTCCTTCAGTTTTGAAAATTGCATTATAAATCACTCTTCGTTTTACAGTTTAAAAATTAAAAAAACCAGTTTCCTTAATACTCAAATACAAGAAGTAGACTTTACAGATTGCGACTTAACAAATTCTATTTTCGATAATTGCGACCTTACCAGAGCCTCTTTCAATAATACAAATATTGAAAAGTCAGATTTTCGGACTTCCTATAATTATTCTATTAATCCTGAAATAAATCGAATTAAAAAAGCAAAATTCTCCCTTTTAGGAATTGCTGGTCTGTTGGATAAGTATGATATTATTATTGAAAATTGAGATTTCTAAACTTTTTAAAATTTATTTTTAAACCGCTAAAAGCGATGAAATTATAAGAAATTTAGCATCACACAGGGCTAATTTGAAAAAAAACACTAGTTTTGCAAGCTAAATTTTAAAAATTTAATCACCATGGACGAAGACTCGGATCATCGTAGTTTGAAAAGCGTTTAAATCTCTGTAAGAGGCTTTTGTCTCCTACAGAATTAATAAATAGGGAGACAAAAATATGGTTGAAATAAAACCCAATTTCCGTGAACTTATCAAAAATAAGGAGTGGAAAACACTAAAAAATTCCTTAAACTTATTGGATGTTGTTCAGATAGCCGATCTTATTGAAGAGACATCCGAAGGGGATGATATTCTGTTGTTTAGACTTCTAAGCAGAGAATTATCGACAGAAGTTTTTCAACTTCTGTCTTTCAATGATCAAGAGCACATTATAGAAGGCTTGGCTCAAAATAGGCGAAAACTTTCCAACTTAATCAATGACCTTGACCCAGATGACAGAACTGCTTTTTTTGAAGAACTACCGAATGAAATTTCTCAACCTTTAATTCTCCTTCTCACCCCCGAAGAACGGGAAGTTGCTGTTCGCCTTTTAGGCTATCCCGAAGATAGTATCGGACGTTTAATGACACCAGAATATGTTGCCGTAAAACCAAATGATACCATTGAAAATACATTTGAACATATCCGAAAATATGGAAAAGATTCTGAAACTCTAAATGTCGTTTATGTTGTAGACAATGATTGGAGATTGGTGGACGATATTAAAATTAAGAATATTCTTCTTGCATCGCCACAACAGAGAATCAGTGAACTTATGGACAATCAGTTTATTGCACTTAATGCAATGGATGACCAAGAAATAGCGGTTAAGGTTTTTAGGGATTACGACCGAGTAGCACTGCCTGTTATAAATGATGAAGGCGTATTGATTGGAATTATCACCGTTGATGATATTATGGATGTGGAAGAAGAAGAATCCACTGAAGATTTTCACAAATTTGGTTCATTCCATTCAGCAGTCTCTAATCCTCTAAAAGAAAGAATTTTTAATTTATACAAAAATAGAATTTTTTGGCTGCTTGCCTTGGTCTTTATGAACGTATTTTCTGGAGCTGCCATCTCCAGTTTCGAACACGTTATTCAATCTGCTGTTTCTTTGGTTTTCTTTTTACCACTTTTAATTGATAGTGGCGGAAATGCAGGTGCACAATCGGCGACCTTAATGATTCGTTCTTTGGCTGTTGGAGATGTAAAGCTGACAGACTGGTATAAATTAATTGCAAAAGAATTGGCCGTTTCGCTCTTATTGGGGGTTACAATGGCTGTTGGTGTGGCACTTGTGGCAAGTTTCAGATCTCCCGAAATAATAATTGTAGTTTCTCTAACAATGGTTTTAATAGTAGTAACGGGGAGTTTAATCGGACTGCTTATGCCATTTATTTTCACCAAAATAAATATTGACCCTGCTACTGCAAGTGCTCCATTAATAACCTCTATCGCAGACATTTGCGGTGTAATGATCTATTTTTCGATTGCAACTTGGTATTTCGGAATATAAAATCTTACAAAGACGTTAAAACGCAAAAGGAAGAGCAACAGAAACTCCATTAGAAATAAAATAATTTAGCATTTAAAACAAAAACTGATCGGAATTTTCCAGATTTTTGCAAGTATCTCTTACTAAATCGACAGAATCATTTATAATAAATGATTTTATTAAAGGAACGATTTCTGCAAACCACACACAAAGATAAAACATAATAATTAAGCATTCCAAGTGAGTGCCAAAAAGGAGCCAACTCCAATAAACATCCAAAGCAAAATTCCCATTGCAAAACTTTTGAAACCTACATTTTTGATTTCTGATAAAGAAAAATTTGAACCTACTAAAAAGAGTGCGATAACCATTCCTCTTTTGCCCAACCAATTTAGTTTCGCAAATAAAAACTCTCCGCTCGGAATCAGATATGCAATAATAATACTGATTACAAATAAGCCAATAAACCATGGAATTTTAATTTTGCCATTTGATTTGTCTTTCTGAAACATGACAATTACGATGGACAAAGGAATAATCCACAAGGCTCGAATTAACTTGACAGTAGTTGCTACTTCTAAGGCTTTGGGACCGTACATAGCACCGGCTCCAACGACAGAGCTCGTGTCGTGAATGGCAATCGCAGCCCAAGTTCCAAAAGTTTCTTGACTTAAATTAAAAAAATG
>JAQUHH010000234.1:0-1437 GCA_028683685.1 Bacteroidales bacterium | reverse complement strand
GGTTTGTGAGCTTTTTGGGTTTATAATAGAAGCCACTGCAGCAATAGCACTGCCCCCACAGATGGCCGTTCCAGCCGAAATGAGTGTGCCCGTTTTAGAATCTATTTTAAATAGTTTTGCCAATAACAATCCAACACTCATTACTAAAATAACAGAAATGGCAGTTTCGATAAAACCTGTCTTAGATGCACTCACAACTTGAGTTAGACTCATGCCAAATCCCATCAATACAATGGAAGTTTGCAATGAGAGCGATGTGTATTTAGACGCTTTTTTATTTTGTAAACCGATAATTGATAGCAAAATACCTATACCCAAAGCGATGGGAGGACTTATAAATGGCAAAAAACAACATAAGAATCCAATTGCATAAACAATGTTCAATTGCTTTTGATTGAGTTTTATATTCATCTTTTTTATCTTTTAAATTTTAGACAAAAGTACAGCAGTATTATAATCTATGCAAATGCTAAATTCTTATATTCAATAACTATAAGTTATGCTTGGATAGAAAATCAGCAAACAGTCGTGAAGATAATGATTCTTGTCCTTGTCTGAAGGCAACTCTAAATTTACGATAGAAATGGACTCCCTTAATTGAGATTTTTGTGATCTGTTTTAGCAACAACTCTTTTTCGATTGCTTTTTCGGAAATGAGGGCAATTCCGTCAAAATCACACAGGAAGTTTTTAATGGCTTCGGTACTTCCCAAATGAATTAGAATATTTAAATTTTCAAATTTAACTTTGTTCTTAGCGAGTTGTTTCTGAATTACTTCAAGCGTGCCTGAACCTTTTTCACGAAGAACAATGGGGATTTGTTGAAAATCTGTCAAAGAGATGGATTTTAATTTTGAATAAGCACTTTGAGTACCCGTAACAGCCACAATTTCATCGTCTAAAAAACTAACATATTTGATGTTAATTTGAGAGGAATCGTTTTCAACCAAAGCAACTTCGATTTTGTTTTCCAGCAGTTTTTTTTCAATTTCAAAAGAATTTCCATTCAGAAGAAAAAGTTCAATTTTTGGATAGCGTTTGTGAAAAGCAGCAATAACTTTTGGAATGATGTATTGAGAAATCGTGGAACTGGCTCCAATTCGAAGGGTGCCTTTGTATGTGTCGTTCATTCTACCTAGTTCAAAATCAAGTTCTTCGTATTGCTGCATGATTTTTTTCAGATAGCCATAGGTCGTTTTTCCAGCTTTTGTCAAATACACTTTATTGCCTTTTCGTTCAAAAAGAGCACTGTTTAGTTTGCTTTCTAGCTCTTTAATATGCTTACTAACAGCAGGTTGACTAATGAATAGCTCTTCTGCAGCTTTTGAAAAACTTAAGTTTTCGGCTACTATTAAAAATACTTGATCTCTATAATCCATAAAAATATTTTTCTTTGTCGATCTATTTTTGAATATATATCTTTATCAAAAATAAAACG
>JAQUHH010000233.1 GCA_028683685.1 Bacteroidales bacterium | reverse complement strand
ATGTAATCGGAAACAAAAGTTGTTGACATCCACTTTTGTGCTCACTCATGCGCTTCATAAAACGTTCGTACAAAATTCTTTCATGGGCTGCATTTTGATGAATCAAAATCAATCCCGATTTAATTTTAGTGACAATATAAGTATTGTATAATTGGATAAATGAACTGCTGTAGTCGGTGTCTTGAATTTGAGTTTGAACAACTTCAGAAACGGGCGTCGTTCTGTTTTCCGAGCTTTGAGCTTCCAAAGGTGTATATAGTTTTCCCCAGTTTTCGAGATTGCTTATTTGTCGCTGATCGGGAGCTTGATGAAATTCTGATTTAGAACCCAATGGAGCAGAAAAGGGATTGTAATTGGGATCAATTTTAATGGTTGGTTGCTGAACAACTTTATCTTTGGGAAAGTTTAAATCAAAAAACTGTTCGGTTTCAAAATCCAGTGAAGGAGTTAAACTATTTTCGGCAAGTGCTTTTTTGGTTGTAGAATGAATTACAGCATAAAGAAGTTTTTCATCCTGAAATTTAATTTCTGTTTTCGTGGGATGAACGTTTACATCAATGGTTTTGGGTTCTACTTCGAGCAAAATAAAATAAGAAGGATAATGTCCATCGGGAATCAGTTCCTGATAAGCTCTGGTGATGGCATTATGAATATAGGGATGTCTGAAAAAACGTTTGTTTACAAAAAGATACTGTCCTCCTCTTGTTTTTTTTGCAATATCTGGTTTGCCCACAAAACCTGTAATTTGCAGAAAATCAGTTTCCTGTTCGATGGTCACCATTTTTTCGTTGTAGCTTTTTCCAAGCAGTCCCACAATTCTACTTTTGAGTGAACTTTTGGGAAGTTTGTATATGATTTTATCATTATGGTACAAGGAAAAGGCAATATCGGGATGAATAATGGCAATTCTATAAAATTCTTCAACAATATGACTAAATTCAACATTGTCTGACTTTAGAAAATTGCGTCGCGCGGGAACATTAAAAAATAGATTTTTAATAGAAATCGAGGTTCCTACGGGACAAGAACAAGGAGTTTGTTCAATTATTTTAGAACCTTCCAAAATGATTTGTGTTCCACTTAAACTATCGGCTGTGGCTGATTTTAATTCTAAATGAGAAATGGCTGCAATGGAGGCAAGTGCTTCGCCCCGAAAGCCTAAAGTTTGGATATTAAACAAATCGTCGGCCGTTCGCAATTTGGACGTAGCATGACGTTCGAAACAAAGACGAGCATCCGTTTCGCTCATTCCTTTGCCATTGTCAACCACTTGCATAAGCGTTCGTCCGGCATCTTTTATAATAATTTCAATTTCGGAAGCATGAGCATCCACGGAGTTTTCAACAAGTTCTTTAATGGCTGAAGCAGGTCGTTGAATAACCTCGCCAGCAGCAATTTGATTTGCAATGTGGTCGGGAAGTAATTGGATGATGTCTGACATAATTAGCGGATCTGTTTAAATTTATCCTATTTTTACAAAGAGTATAACTAGGATTAACAACAGTAGAACAATAAATGTTTTAAGGATGGACTCTTTTGAAAAACCTTCGTGTTTTCGTTCCCTCGACCATGATAGACGGATTTTGTCCTGAAGACTCAATTCTTTATTATTAGGGATGTTGAACTTTTTCTTTTCTTCGTTCAAATCTTCGCTCTCATTTTTATAAAAAACCGGCTTATATCGCGATTTTTTTGGGGTCGGTTTGTGCAAAAACATAAAACTCATAAGATTCCTATTTTATTTTATGCAAAGATACAAGGTTTTTTTTAGGGCGAATCTCATATTTAGGAGAAACAAGGGTTTTTTAAGAAATAATAAAACACCTAAATTCCCAAAAGAAGCTATTGAACACAAACAGCAGCTTATTACGGTATGATTTTTTGTCATTTATTAGTGTTGCCAATAACGAAATCATACAAGCATGACATAAATTGCAACTTGTTTAAGATTAATCGCTTCGATTATGAGTTAAAACATTTCTATAGAGATTCTTCGCTTTACTCGGAATGGCAGTATCATTTCTGAAACTCCAAAAAAACCAATAATAAGAAGTCATTCCGACCATCGGGAGGAATCTTAAGTAAAAATAAATCATAAAATATGACTTTCATTTTTCGTTCGTATTGGATTGTTTTCTTTTCATAAAAAGCACAAGGCCCATAATGCGGAAGAAACAGATAATCAGAGATATTTACTACTTTTGTTGTTTCTAAATATTTCAACATGACAAAAAGAATTATTTTCATTTTCCTTTCTCTATTTTTAGGATCCATTTTGTTGGGTTCATGCAAACTATTTAAATCGAAAACAAAAGCTCCCATTGCTACTGAAAACGCCAATAACCAACCGAACACCAATTCCCCAAAGGAGCAAATATCGGGCACTCAAGCCATTGATTTATTGGCAAAAGAGGTCGATTATCAATGGATTTCTACCCGAATTAAAGCCGAAATTGGAAATGAAGATGATTCTCAAAAAGCAACTGTTTTTTTAGTCAACAGGAAAGATAGCCTCATCTATATCAACATTAGCAAATTTGGAATTGAAGGAGCCCGAGCTGTCATTACAAAAGACAGTGTAAAATACATGAATCGTCTGGAAATGACCTATTACGCAGGCGATTACTCCATTTTCCACAAAATGTTTGGCGTTCATTTAAATTTCGATATGCTCCAATCACTCATTGTTGCCAGCGATTTCAAAAACTTTGATAACGCACTCAACATTGCTGAACAAGACAACATTATTGAGTTTTTATCCATCCATCGCAAACATCGCAAAGAGAATATTATTTTATCCCAACGAATATTATTTTCTAAAACTCAATCAAAAATAATTAAAAACGAAATAGAAGACGTTCGGAGCATGCAAAAGATAATTGTACAATATGCTGATTTTCAAGAAGTAGACGGACAATTATTTCCTTTAAACTGGAATATCTTGGTGCCTGGAGCAAATTTGAAAGCTGTTTTTACAAACGAATCATTTCGCGTAAATGTCCCTGGTCCGACTTCCATTCGGATTCCAGACCGATACAAGCCCATCAATAGTTCCCTCAATGAATAATTTTTTCCAAGATTTTGAAAACTTGTGTTCCAACAGCGGATTGTATTGTGCTTTTGGCAGTTTGAAAACGATGACAGAAGATTTTTCAAACTATCAAGAGTGGATTAAAAAAGGATTTCATGCCCAAATGCAATGGATGGAAAAAAATCAAAATCTGCGACAAAATCCCAATCAATTTTTTGAAGGAGCTCGTTCGTATGCCATTGTTGCCATTCCGTATAACAACGATTTTTATAAAAACTTTTCTGCATACAAAGTGTCCCGTTATGCACTGCTAAACGATTATCACCTTGTTTTGAAAAGCATTTTAAGAGAGATTTTAGCAAAAACAATCTCGCAATATCCAACTTTGAAATGGGATATTTTTGTCGACACCAAACCAATTTTCGAACGTTCTTTGGCTCTTAAAGCAGGATTGGGATTTATTGGTAAAAACTCTTGTTTGATTATTCCTCAAAAAGGATCATGGTATTTTTTGGGAGGCGTTCTTTTCGATATCGAATTTTCTGAAGAAAGCCAAGTTGCTAAAAACGAATGTGGTACGTGCACAAAATGCATGGATGCTTGTCCGGCAGGTGCTATTGTTGCTCCTTACGTGATAGATGCAAACAAATGTTTGTCGTACTTGACCATTGAACACAAAGGAAATATCAAAGATATTTTGCCTTCTGGAAAACACAAAAAAATTATGGGCTGCGATGTTTGTCAGGCGGTTTGCCCGCACAATGTTACAAGCAAAAACAACTTTCATCCCGCTCTTTTTAATGAAACTTTGGCACAATTAAACGACTCAGCCTTGGAAGCCATAGACTCTCCTTCCATATTTAAAAAACTGCTAAAAGGAACTCCTTTTGAGCGTTTGGGGTTTGGAAAACTGCAGGAAAATATGGAATATGTGAAAAATAAAAGTTAGTTTTATCTTGAATATAAAAATGAATGCTTGCAATTCAAAAAGTTTGTATTTTTGTGAAGAAATAAAATACATCAACATTATAAAACCAGCTGATTTTGGTGGTATCAGAAAGAAACTATAGTTATTGTTAGGGAGACAGCGTACTGTTTTAAAAATACGAGATAAATATTC
>JAQUHH010000232.1 GCA_028683685.1 Bacteroidales bacterium | reverse complement strand
AAATTATAATACTTATCAATGGAATAAGCTTCTGTTTCGGGCTCCGATGGATTGACTATAACATATTTATTTTCATACTTTTGAATCAGCCCTTTGGGATGCATTTTATGACTTTCTTCTTCAAAAATAGTAAATGCTTTTGCAAAATTAGTTTTGGATTTTAAACACTCTTCATGCGAAGGAAGCACAAGATAATCACGATGTTTTTCAGACAAAATAGATTCCTTAATTACAACAGTTTGAGGAATGCTATCAATTTGAGAAATCGTTTTTCCTTTCTCAAGTTCTTCAAGAATTCTCCGAATAGCAGTTTCGCCCATTCCATAAACAAGCATATCTGCATTACTTTCAATCAATATAGAAGGTTTTACACTATCTGACCAATAATCATAATGAGTCAATCTACGCATGGAAGCTTCAATACCACCAATAATAACGGGCACATCTGGATACAAATTCTTCAATATTTTTGAATACATAATACTGGCATAATCAGGTCGAAAACCAGCTTTACCGCCTGGTGTATATGCATCATCCGAACGCAACCTTTTAAAAGCCGTGTAATGATTGACCATGGAATCCATATTCCCTGCACTCACACCAAAAAACAATCTGGGGACACCAAACTTTTTAAAATCACGCAAATCATCCTGCCAATTAGGCTGTGGAATGATAGCAACCTTATATCCCAAATATTCAATCCATCTTCCAATAATAGCCGTTCCAAAAGAAGGATGATCAACATAAGCATCGCCACTTATCAAAATCACATCTATTTCTGACCATCCATTCCTTTCAGCTTCTTTTGCTGTTATTGGTAACCATTTTTTCATATTTTTCGTTTAAGAAAATTGGACTGCAAAAATACGCATTAATTGCAGTAATAAACACTATAAATGGGAATATTTGAAAAGCAAAAAACTTATTTAACATTAAAAATATTAATATAAATTTGCTTATTAGGATTTTTTTTATTTATTTTGTACGATTGAAAAAATTCTTAAGATTTGAAAGTTAAGATATTAAACATGAAAAAACCATTAACCATTTTACTAATATGCTTATTTATAGTAGGTTTGAGTTCAGAATTATCTGCTCAAAGATGGAAAAAAAACCGATCATTCATCACTGTGCATCTTGGTGGATCTAACTTCTTGGGAGAATTAGGAGGATCATCAGACATCGGTTCTTTTGGATTAAAGGATTTTGACATCCAGTCAACAAGAATGATTTTAGGAGCTGGATATAGCTATCGAGCCACGGAAAGAATTAATTTAAAAGTAAATGGTTATTATGGCTGGATTGGTGGCGATGATTCTCACACAAAACAAGTTAATAGGAACGTACGTAACCTGCATTTTCGTTCCATTTTATTGGAAGTTTCTGGACAAGCAGAATTGTATTTAACGGTACAGAATACAGGACCACAATGGGGACGCAGAAAAACAAATAGAATGCCTATTACCACGTATCTTTTTGCTGGAGTTGGAGGCGTTTATACAAATCCCAAAGCGAAGTATATTGATGGCTCTTGGCATGCTCTTCAACCCCTTGGTACGGAAGGTCAAGGATTGGTTGAAACGCGTAGTCCATATTCTCTAATTACAATGTCATTCCCTTACGGAGTTGGTGTAAAATATGAAATCAACCGAAGATATCATTTGGGATTTGAATATGGAATGAGATTAACACTTTCAGATTATTTGGACGATGTTAGCACTACATATTTTGATGTAAATAAAATCAGAGCTGAAAAAGGCGATATTGCTGCTTACTTTTCAAATCCAGCCGATCCTACTGATCCAAACTATATATCTGGAACAAAGGCAGGAAATCAAAGAGGAAATCCAGCAAACAATGACTCTTACATGTTTGCTCAATTTACACTTTATATAAACTTGTTTAAAACAACAGCAAATATTTGTTCGTTCCAATACTAAAAACAATCATTACTTCTGAAAAATGAAAAAGTACTTTTTACTTCCCTTTTTGGTGGTGATTTTAGGAATGTATGCCAAATCACAACGCTCAGAATTGGGCGTTTTTGTTGGTACGGCTTATTACATAGGCGACTTAAATCCCAACAAGCATTTTACCAAAACCAACTCAGCAGGAGGCTTACTTTACAGATACAATTTTAATACTCGATGGGCTTTCAAAATGAGTGCACTTTTCGGACAACTTGAAGGCAGCGACAAAGAAACAAACTATAATAATGTTCGAAATTTAAATTTTAGATCTCCTATTTCTGAAATTTCAGGGCAACTTGAATTTAATTTTTTCAATTTATTTCCACAAGAAGGGAAAAATAACTTTTCACCCTATATGTTTGTCGGAATTTCAGCATTCTCTTTTAATCCACAAACTCAAGAAGGGGAACATTGGTATGATTTACAACCCTTAGGAACCGAAGGTCAAGGTTTAGACCATTACCCTAATAAAGATTACTACTCCCTCACAAATGTCAGTATGCCTTTTGGATTGGGACTAAAATTTAATTTTCTGCGAAACTTTTCGATTGGAATGGAATGGGGCATGCGAAAAACTTGGACAGATTATATTGACGACGTAGGAGGTACCTACGCCGATAATCTTTTATTATTCACCAAAAGAGGGCCCACTGTAGCCAGCCTTGCCGACAGAAGTGAGGTCACAAACC
The DNA here is from genome assembly GCA_028683685.1 of Bacteroidales bacterium. Lineage (GTDB taxonomy): Bacteria > Bacteroidota > Bacteroidia > Bacteroidales > WCHB1-69 > JAQUGA01. Next base: position 1,525 of record JAQUHH010000232.1, on the reverse strand, counting down.
TTGAAGGTGCTGGAAGAGGAAATTCAAGAACAAAAGATTGGTATAACTTTACAGGTATATGGTTAAGTTTCAAGCTTTTCGAAAGTTCAGAAAGCTGCAACGCATATAAAAAACCTACATATAGATCAAATAAAATGGGTAAAAAAAGATAATTTATACTATTAAAACTATTTTACCGTTTCCAACCTATGAGCTTCGAAAAAAAATTAGATAAAACTAAAATTCCAAATCATATTGCCATCATTATGGATGGAAATGGTAGATGGGCTGAAAAACATAAAAGAGAACGTACGTTTGGACATGAAAATGGCATTAAAGCTGTTAGAGAAGCCATTGAAGGAGCTGCTGAAATCGGAATAAAATTTTTAACTCTATATGCTTTTTCTACAGAAAACTGGAATCGTCCCAAAGAAGAAGTATATATGCTTATGAATCTCATGGTTCGATCCATCGAAAATGAATCCAAAGAAATACTCAAAAATAATGTTCGCATAAAATCCATTGGTGATATTAATAGGTTAATGCCAGAAACACTATTTTCTCTTCAAAAAATAATCGAAGAGTCTTCAAAAAATACAGGATTAACCGTTGTTATTGCTCTAAGTTACAGTTCTCGTTGGGAAATCACAGAAATGGTTAAAAATATTGCAGAAAAAGTTAAAAATAATGAAATTTCTATTGAAAACATTACTGAAAAGATAATTTCCGAGCATCTATCCACCTATTTTATGCCTGATCCAGAACTGATAATTCGCACCAGTGCCGAAAAAAGATTGAGCAATTTTTTGATGTGGCAAGCCTCCTATAGCGAGTTTGCATTTATCGAAACCTTATGGCCCGACTTTACAAAAGAGACACTTTTTGAAACAATATCTGATTTTCAACAACGAGAACGTAGATTTGGGAAAACAGGCAAACAAGTAAAAGATGAACAATAAAACAATACTTTTGCATTCAATTATGCGAAAAAAAAGTAACATGAAAAAAACACTTCTTCTACTGCCTCTGTTTTTCTTTTTAATAAATGTAAACCTTCAGTCTGTCGCTCAAGTTCAAATTGGAGGTTCTGAAGATATTATATATGACTACTCCAATCCGAAAGAATATGAAATCGGCGGAATTACAGTTAGCGGTGTACAATATTATGATAATAATTCTATTATTGCTCTTACTGGCTTAGCGGTCGGAGATAAAATTAAAGTACCCGGAGAAGCCATTACCATTGCAATTCAGAAACTATGGAGTCAAAATCTTTTTGAAGATATACAAATCAGTGCTTCTAAAACAGAAGGAAAATTAATCTTTTTAAATATTGACCTTAAAGAAAGACCTAGATTATCTAGATTTTCAATTACGGGCGTACGAAAAACTGAAGCGGATGAAATTAGAGATGACATTAAATTATCCAGAGGCGATATTGTTACCGAACATCTCTTAATAAACACCGAACATCTGATTCTGAAAAGATTCAGAAATAAAGGATTCTTTAATGCTAAAGTGGACATTCGTCAAGAAAAAGACACCA
>JAQUHH010000013.1 GCA_028683685.1 Bacteroidales bacterium | reverse complement strand
TTGCCATTTTAATTGCTGGTTGTTTTGAATATTTCCATCGCCCTTAATGACAAATTCCGCCACATTTTGCTGAGGCAATTCGATGCTGTTTCCACTTAAGTAGGCAAAAGCATTGTCTAGTAAACCATGAAAATTTGAAATCCAAATTTTTCGACTGTTGTCGTTGTCTTTTGAAATCTTCACTATATAATTTGCTTTTGCTAAAGTTTGGTCAGACACCGACCACGTTCCAACAATTTTATCCCGATCATCAATCGAAGGGTCTACTGGATCTTTTTCACAGGAAATCAGAACCATGGCTCCAATTAGAATAAGTAATAATGTCTGTTTTTTCATGATTTTATTTATTTAGAATCAATGTTTATTCCAAAAAACATGCCTTAATTTTATATTTTCTTAGATTTTTCCCAAATTACGTTCATTTCATCCAAAGTCATTTCGCTCAGTTTTTTATTTGCCTCTTTGGTTTGTTCTTCAAGATAAGTAAAACGTTTGATAAATTTCAGATTTGTTTTTTCCAAAGCATCATCTGGATTAATATTTAAAAAGCGTGCATAGTTTACCAAAGCAAACAACAAATCGCCAAATTCCTCTTCCATTTTTTCTCCATTTTTGGCTTCTGCTTCTACATGAAACTCTTCCATCTCCTCTAGAACTTTTTCCCAAACTTGATTTCGGTGATCCCAATCAAAACCGATGCCACTGGCTTTTTCCTGAATTCGATATGCTTTTACCAAAGACGGCACATGGCGAGGAACTCCCGACAAAACAGAACGATGTCCTTCACGCATTTTGATTTTTTCCCAATGGTTTTTTACATCTTCTGGATTTTCGGCTAAAGCATCTCCATATATATGAGGATGTCTACGAATCAGTTTTTCACAAATTGAATGAAGTACATCTGCAACATCAAAATAATCTTTCTCTTCTGCAATTTTGGAATAAAACACCAAATGGAGCATTAAATCACCCAACTCTTTTTTTATTCCATCTGGATTTTCATCCATAATCTCATCCGACAATTCATACACCTCTTCAATAGTCAATATGCGTAAGCTTTCAAACGTTTGCTCTTTGTCCCATGGACAAGCCGCTCTCAAATCATTCATAATATCGAGCAGGCGTTTAAAAGCGGTTAGTTTTGGATCATTCATTTTATATAATTTTTAGTACGAACGTGCAAATAAAACTCTTTGTTTGGATGGATTGCCTGTTAAAATACATTTTCCATCTTCCAGTGGATTATCCAGAGGTATACAACGAATCGTGGCTTTGGTTTCTTGTTTGATTTTTTCTTCAGTTTCGGCAGTGCCGTCCCAGTGTGCAGAAATAAATCCCCCTTCGTTCTCTATGCGTTGAACAAATTCGTCCCAGGTATTGACTTCAACGGTATTTTTGGTTCTATAATCCAAGGCCTTATTGTATAAATTGGATTGAATATCTTCCAATAATTGCTCAACATAGTCAACACATTTATCGAAATCAATTGTTTCTTTTGTCAATTCATCGCGGCGAGCAATTTCTAAACTATTGTTTTCTAGATCTCTCGGTCCAACAGCAAGGCGAACAGGAACACCCTTAAACTCATATTCATTAAACTTCCAACCTGGTTTTTGGGTATCTCTGTCATCATATTTTACCGAAATTCCTTTTGCTTTTAAAGCATTAATGATGGGTATTATCTTTTCGGAAATACGTTGCAGCTCTTCTTCATTTTTAAAAATTGGAATCACAGCTACCTGAATGGGAGCTAGTTTTGGAGGCAAAACCAAACCATGATCGTCGGAATGTGTCATAATTAATGCACCTACCAAACGAGTTGAAACGCCCCAAGAAGTAGCCCAAACATATTCTTGTTGGTTTTCTTTGGTGAGAAATTTCACATCAAAAGCTTTCGCAAAATTTTGTCCTAAAAAGTGTGATGTTCCGGCTTGCAATGCTTTTCCATCCTGCATAAGTCCTTCAATGCAAAATGTTTCTACCGCTCCAGCAAAGCGCTCACTGGCTGTTTTTACTCCTTTTAAAACAGGCATAGCCATATATTCTTCAGCAAAAGTAGAATAGACGTCCAACATTCTGCGTGCCTCTTCCATGGCTTCTTTTTCGGTAGCATGGGCCGTATGACCTTCTTGCCACAAAAACTCGGCAGTTCGAAGAAACAAACGAGTCCGCATTTCCCAACGAACTACATTCGCCCATTGGTTGATTAACAATGGTAAATCGCGGTATGATTGTATCCATTTTCTATACGTATCCCAAATAATAGTTTCCGAAGTGGGTCGAACAATCAATTCCTCTTCTAATTTTGCATCGGGATCAACAATAACACCTTTTCCATTTGGATCACTTTTTAGACGATAATGCGTAATTACGGCACACTCTTTGGCAAAGCCTTCCACGTGAGCAGCCTCACGACTCAAAAAAGATTTAGGAATGAAAAGAGGAAAATAAGCATTTACGTGACCTGTATCCTTAAACATTTTATCTAAAGCTGCTTGCATTTTTTCCCAAATGGAATAACCATGGGGTTTGATCACCATGCATCCGCGAACGGCAGAGTTTTCGGCAAGATCTGCCTTTATTACTAGTTCATTATACCATTGAGAATAGTTGTCAGAACGTTTTGTGAAATTTTTTGCCATAATTTGTGGTATGATATTTGTTACTTTAATAATACAATGAAATATTTAGCAAAAGTAATAAAAGAAATTATACAAATAATAAACGAAACGATGGAGGGCAAAGTCATGAAAAAGTATTTATTCATTGCAGCAACAGGATTCTTTTTAAGTTCCTGCACCGTATTCCAGCCTGGGGGCGGATACGATGATGTTTATTTCACCGCAGCACCGGCAAAAAGTGAAACATACACACAAACCGAAACAGTATCAACGCGACCTATTCAACATTCTCAAAATCAAGATTATAACAACAGTTCTTCCCAACAGAACAATTCTTCAACTACTCAAAACTATAATCAAGATTATACAGAAAACCAAGAATACGGTCAAGATAATACAGAAACGTACTCTACAACACAGTCTGGAAATACGTATATCACAAATAATTATTATGATGATCAATACGATTATTATTATTCTTCCAGAATTAGACGTTTCCACAACCCACATTATACATGGAACTACTACGATCCATACTATACAAACATGTATTGGTATTCGTACAACCCTTGGTCTTATGGAACAAGTATTTATTTAGGCTATAATTGGTGGTGGGGTGGATCCTATTACAGACCTTATTACTATGGTGGCTGGGGATACGGATATGGTTATGGATACGGTTACGGATACGGATATCCATACTACGGTTGGGGATACGGTTCGGGATACCACCACGGATATAACAATGGATATTGGGATGGTTACGCAGACGGAAGATATGGAAACTCATCTGATTATTACTATAACAGCCGAGATAACAACAGATCACACACATACGGACCCAGAACTGCGATTGGAGCAAGTAATGGAGCTGGTAGTAGCGGAAGCAGAACTTCAGGTTCGAATTTAAATACCGGAACTACTGGCAATATAAGCCCAAGTTTTGGAGAAAAATTTGAAAGAGCAACCATTGCATCTGGAAATGCAGCTACAAACAGCAGAATTGAAAAAAACAAAATTGAAAACAGTAGAAATACTGAAATAAAACCAAATATTTCTTCTGAAAATGCCTCACGCAACTCTGGAACAAGTACTATCGGAAGAGAATCAAGTACAGATATTAGAAGAGATGCAGAAACAAATATCAGAAGAGAATCAGGTATAAATGACAGAATCTCAACTGAAAGACCTACTAATATTGACAGATCTAATCCTACCGAAAGAACTAGGCCTGCTGAAAGAAATACCAACATAAATACAAATCAGAGACAAGAAAGACCTAGCAATACAGGAAATATTGACAACTCCAACAGAAACAGAGTGATTGAAACTCCTGCCGAAAAACCATATAATACAAATAGAACAAACGACAATAACCCTGCTCACTACAAGTATAATATGAATGAAAGTAGAAATCCGGTAGATACTCGTACAAACTACAACAGACCTAATACTGCTCCAACCAGCACGCCCGAAAGTCGTCCGGTCTACAATCGACCAGAAAGCTCGAACACGAAACCCTATCAGCCCAATAATAATGTCTCTACGCCTCGTTCAAACCAAGAATATAATGCACCCAATAATTCTCAACAACGAAACAATAGATACTCTCAACCGAGCAATAATCAAAGACAAAATTATACTCAACCAACGAATACAAGAACTCAGCCAACAAACACAAGAACTCAACCAACAAACATAAGAACTCAGCCAACGAACACAAGAACTCAGCCAACGAACACAAGAACTCAGCCAACAAACACAAGAACTCAGCCAACGAACACAAGACCTAGTGGAAACTATACTGCTCCAAGCAGCAGTCCATCTCGCAACAACACTCGTACGGCTCCCAGTAGTACTCCCAGAAGCAACTACACAGCTCCCAGCTCAAGTCCTTCTCGCAGCACATACTCTTCTCCCAGCTCCTCAAGCAGCCGTTCGTCATCCGGTTCTTCTAGCTCGTCTGGTTCATCAAGATCTTCAAGCTCATCAAGCAGCTCTCGTTCTAGCGGTGGCAGTCGCAGATAATTTTTCAAAAAAAACAAAATGAACCTAATATCTTATTAGGTTCATTTAAATAAATTCAAGAAACTAAAAAATTAATGACCATGAAAACAAGAAAATACATAAAATTTGGAATGAGTTTTTTCTTTGTGCTTTGTCTACTCAACATAACAAAGTCACAAAACGAAATAGAAGCTCTTCGTTACTCTCAAATGTATTGGGGCGGTACAGCTCGATTTTTAGGAAGTGGTGGCGCTTTTGGTGCTGTGGGTGCAGACCCTTCAGCAATTTCAACAAATCCAGCCTCGATGGGTATTTATAAAAAATCAGAAATGAGTTTTTCCCCTTCCATTCATTATAGCAAAGCAATGGCTGAATACAACGGTATGTCTGCCGAGGATTTTAAATACAATTTCAATATCAGCAATCTTGGAGTGGTATTATCAGGAAAAATCGGAGCCACAAATTCAGAAACACCACAATGGAAATATATGCAATTTGGCTTTGGTATAAATAGATTGGCAAATTACAACAACAACACCGTTATTGAAGGCTTTAACGACAAAAACTCCTTGATGACCCAATATCGCGATTATGCAAATGGAAATATGCCTGACAACCTAAATACTTTTGACACGTGGCTTGCTTACGAAACATACTTACTTGACCCAATTGACACCATTAATTTCTTATATTCTAGCCCTGTTGAAAATGGAGGTGTACAACAACGAAAAACCATCAACACTAAAGGATCCATGAATGAGTGGTATTTCGCTCTTTCTGGAAATTATGACGATAAATTATTTATTGGGGCTACTTTAGGTCTTCCCTACTTCAGTTATAAAGAATCATCTCAATACGAAGAAGACGATATTAACGACACCATCAATGGATTTAAAAACTTTATCATCAATGACAATTTAACCACAAATGGTTCTGGCGTTAACCTTAAAGTTGGCTTCCTTTATCGTCCCATTGAATTTTTCAGATTTGGTGCAGCCGTTCACACACCTACTTTCTTCTACAAAATTAGCGATTCCTTTACCCGCGATATTAAATCAAATGTAAACGGCATTTCATATGATATTAAATCAGACGTTCTCGATTATAAATATGAAATAAACACCCCTTTGAGATTAATGGGTAATATGGCATTTGTCTTCAAAAATTATGGTTTTATCGGACTTGATTACGAATTTGTTGACTACTCTTCTGCCCGTTTAAGATCATCAGATTATAACTTCTTCAATGAAAATAATAATGTAAAAAACAATTATCAAGCTCAACACGTTATCAGAGCTGGAGGAGAACTTAACTTATCGCCCATGGCTCTTAGAGTGGGATACGCATATTATACAAATCCATACAAATCAAGCATAAATGATGCCTCCCGTTCTTCCATCTCAGGCGGAATTGGTTTCAGATCTGAGTCTGTTTATTTAGATTTTGCATATATTTATACGATGTTGAAAGAAGATTATTATTTATATTCTCCCAAATATGTAAACGCAGCAAACCAACAATTTGCACAAAGCAACTTTGTTCTTACCATGGGAATACGCTTTTAAATTTCATTGCCCTTAAAAAGTGTTCGCAATAAAACACAGAACTTTCTTACTGGATTAAATAGTTAAACATAAAAAAGGCCATTTTTCGGAATGGCTTTTTTTTATGTTCAATTTTGTGTATTTTTATGCAATAAAATCATTTTCTATGAAAAAAAGGATTTCCCTTTTGTGTGTTTTTTGTTTTATAATTGTATTTCATATCCTCGGACAACAAAATGAATCCATTCCTGTCGGGCGACGAGCTTTGGTTGAAGAATTGAAAAAAATGGAAGAAAATCCTATTTTAGCAAAAAGCAGCTGGAGTGTTCAGGTTCGGAATGTAAAAAGCGGCAAAATTATGATTGAAAGCAATGCCAAAAAAAAATTGATTCCTGCTTCGGTAATGAAAGCCATTACAACTGGAGTTGCATTTGTCCGCTTGGGTTCACAATATCGATTTAAAACAGAATTCTATTACGATGGCATTCTAGGAATGGATTCTGTGTTGCAAGGAAATCTTATTGTAAAAGGCTACGGAGACCCTACTTTTGGTTCCCATCGCTGGAAATCTACAAATGCCGACTCTCTTTTTTTGGAAATTGCACAGGAACTAAAGAAAAATGGAATAAACAAAATTGACGGTGCCATCATTGCCGATGTTTCTTCTTTTGACATTCATCAAGTATCGCCATCATGGCAATGGGGTGATATTGGGAATCATTATGGGGCTGGAGCTTCTGCTTTGAATTTCAACGAAAATATTTATCAAGTTTTTTTCAAACCAGGCAGTCTGGTTGGCAACAAAGCGACCATCGATTCAATATTGCCCGCACTAAACAATGTAAAAATCCAAAATAATGTAAAAACGGGATCTCCCAGAAGTGGCGATAATGTAAACATCTATGCGGATCATTTTAACGGAAACTGTCAAATGGAAGGCACGGTTCCTATGGACTCGAAAAGCTTTATCGTCAAAGGCGCCATCCCACAACCCGAAATTACTTTTATAAACCATCTGAACAATGCCCTTCAATCTTTCGGAATTCAAACCAGCGGCAAATTATCAAAAATCAGTTATAGTTCAGAAATCGACACTACTAAATTGCAAACTCTTTTTCATACCATTTATTCTCCAAGCCTACAATCGATTGTAAACATCACCAATAAAAACAGCCACAATACCTTTGCAGAAGCAATTTTTAAAGCCATAGGATGGAATCGTTTTTCGATGGGTTCTTTTGATACAGGAAGTTCCGTTGTGACCTCCTTTTTAAAACAACAAAAGCTAGATTTAGAAGGAATTGAAATTAGAGATGGAAGTGGATTATCAAGAAACAATTTAATATCTGCTGATTTTTTATGTACATTTTTCAATTTTATGTACACCCAAAAATGTTTCAATATTTATTATGAAACCTTATCAGAAGCAGGCGAATCAGGCACTTTGAGACGGTTGTTTCAAAAACAAAAAACAAAAGTTAATATTCGGGCAAAAAGTGGCACCATGAATGGTATCCGCTCTTATGGCGGATATGCTACCAATAAAAAGGGAGAACTACTATCTTTTGCCATTATTATCAACCATTTTAGCACTAAAAGCTCAAACATTCGAGATATTATGGAACAACTTATGCTTGCAATTTCCCAAAGTGAATAAAAAACATCAAGGATGATAAATTGTTCGAACAAGTATTTTAAACAATTAGTTTTGAAAACCAGAACTATTATGTAAAATACTGATTAATAAGTATTTATGTTTAATTATAAATTAAATTGCATTTCAAGATGAAAAAAACAAAAATCTCGTAAAATTATTGTAAAAAATAGTATTTTTGGAAACAATATTTACAACATTTGCTAAAGCAAAAAAATATCCAGTGCATATAATCGGACGAACAAAGACATAAAGGAAAATTAATTAAATTATTCAAACATGAAAAAAGTCATCCTGTTTTTTTTAGCAACAACAATTATATTCAATCTTTACCCTCAACGTTCTGAAAATAATATTTCTACGGAAGAAAAAATATTTGCTGTTTCAAAAATATGGAAAGAAGTTGGGGAAAACTTTCCTTTTTTCGACAGATTTCACGAAAATTATTGGGACTCATTATATTATTCAAACATTTCTAAAATAATAAATACAAAAACCGATTATGAATTTTATGAGATATTGGAATCAATGGTCAACCGCCTCTATGAAGGACATACAAAAATCATTCTTCCAAACGAATTTTATGAATTCCAAAATCAAAAAATAGCTCGACCTGATATTTATGTTAAGTGGTTAAACGATGGTTTTTATATCATTTCAATTTCCGAAGATAATGAAAATAAAATTCAACTTGGCTCAAAAATATTAAGAATAGATGATATAAATATTGATGATTATCTTCACAAAAACAAATTACCATTAACATTCTTTGATCATAGTCAAAAGTATTATCAACCATACTTCTTACTAAATGGCAAAGAAAACTCAACTGTAAAGATTAAAACCATTCAAATGGATGGGCAAATTAAAGAAGCAGTATTGACAAGAAATTTACACCCCAAAAGCAAAATTATTCATTTAAATAAAGAATCACTTTATCTTGAGCATGGAAAAAATAATTTGCAATTTTCAATAAATGAAGAAAATATTGCATATTTGAATCTGGGCGGTTTTATGTCTAATGATATTGTAGATTTTTTTAAATCTAAAATTGATTCAATTAAAACTTGCAAGGGTCTCATTCTTGATTTAAGATTTTCTGAAGGAGGAAGTAGCATCGGAGATTTAATTGTAAATTACTTCTCAAAGCAAGATGAATATATTAGCTACAAGGCTCTTGTTCGAATAAACAACTCATATTATAAAGCATTGGGAGGATATACAGATACTGCTTTATCTAAATTTACGGGCGGAAATCTAAGACACTTTGAATATCAAGATTACTATAAAAATAATATTTTTGACACCATTGTTTTCTACTCAAAAAAAGAAGACAAAACAATTGACATACCAGTTGTTGCATTGTGTTCCCCTTCAGTAGTGTCAGCAAGTGAAACTTTTCTGATAAGCTTCCAAAATGCAAAAGCAGGCGTTGTAATAGGACAAGCCTCATTTGGAAGCTGTACACAACCCTACATCGTAAAATTAGATAAAATTGGGTATTTAATGATTGCCACCCAAAAATCTATTTATCCAGATAATCGCATCTTGGATTTTGTGGAGCCTGATATCATCATAAACCCAACATTAAAAGGATTTATTGAAGGAAGAGACGAGATTTTAGAAGCGGGGTATAATTACTTGAAAAATCTGAAAAAGTAAGAAAGCTTAAGATTTGTACACGAATGACAGATTAAAAAAATCAGAAGATAAATTTGCATCAATTCCTTTTCAAATAATTTAACGTTTTCATCTAAACACATGGCTATTGTTTGCACATTCATAATCAACGAATGAATTATAAGCATAATTACACCGAAAAAATCCTAAGATTACTATCTTTGTAAAAAATAAAACTCAATTTATCTTTTAAAATTGCATTTTTATTTAAAGAATAAACAACTGATTTTAAATAGATTCCAACAGAAATACAAACATCCATCCAACATGAAAAACCTCACGTTATTTTCTCTCTTTATTGCTTTATTCCTGCTCATTTCATGTACGAAAGAAAAACCTATTGAGGAAGCCATAAAGCCCGAAAATCCTTATGTTTTTGCGTATGACAATGCTTCTTATAGTCTGGGTGGACAAACAGATGCCATAAGTGGTCCAACTTTAAGTTTGCAATATTCTAGATATCATTTTCATTATAAAAAAGTGGGAGAAGACCGATACATTGTTAGCATTGATAATCATTTTTATGCCCCCGAAGATTTTCACTTTTACGACACTCTCTATTTAGAAATTAATCATTTAGGAATCATTGAAACCGATCGAAACTTCAACAATCCATGTTATATTTTACGAACTGGTGCTCCTATTGGCGAGATTCATCAACGAGACGCCAATTTGTATTTTGGTAGCGATACAGAAATACGAGAACTCACTAATAAAGAAGAATATGTTGCAACGGTAGCTGGAGGATTTAATTGTTTCGAAGTCACATATACGTATCCCAATTTAGGATACATCATTAAATATTATATCCATCCACTCAAAGGAATTGTAAGAATAGATCAGGAATCTCCTTTTGATATTAGTTTTTGGACGTTGTTGCCATAAACAAAAAAATATATTTAGTTTAAGTATCTGATTTTTTGATTTTTAACATTCAAAAAAGAAACTTTTAAAATAAATAACTTTGATTCTAAAATAATCTTTCTAATTTAGAGCATTGAAACAAAATAGAAATATATAAAACAAAATATAACATTATGAAGAACATTGACTGGAAAAGTTTAGCATTTGGTTACATTAAAACGGATTATAATGTCCGCTGTTATTATCGTGATGGCAAATGGGGCGAATTGGAAGTATCCTCATCAGAACAAATAACCATGCACATGGCTGCTACTTGTTTACACTACGGACAAGAGGCTTTTGAAGGTTTAAAAGCCTTCCGTGGCAAAGATGGAAAAATTCGCATCTTCCGCTGGCGTGAAAACTGGAAACGAATGGTTCACTCTGCACAAGGAATTATGATGGCAGAAGTAACAGAAGAAGTTTTCAAAAGTGCAGTGTTTAAAGCAATAAAAATGAATGAAGAATACGTTCCACCATACGGAACAGGAGGTGCTTTATACATTCGTCCTTTACTTATTGGAACGGGAGAAAAAGTGGGTGTGAAACCCGCAGACGAATATCTATTTATGGTATTTGTAACACCCGTAGGACCCTACTTTAAAGAAGGTTTCCGTCCAGTGAGAGCTCAGTTAGTAAAAGATTATGACCGTGTAGCACCTCTAGGAACAGGAACATATAAAGTTGGAGGCAATTACGCTGCTAGTTTAAGACCCGGAGAAAGAGCCCACGAAGAAGGTTTTGCTACCTGTCTTTTCCTTGAAGCAAAAGAGAAAAAATATATTGACGAAGCAGGTCCCGCCAATTTCTTTGGTATAAAAAACAATACTTATGTAACCCCTGATTCTCCATCTATTCTTCCTTCCATAACCAATAAAAGCTTACGAGTAATAGCTGAAGAATTGGGTTTAAAAGTAGAAAGAAGACATATTACAGTGGATGAATTATCGACTTTCGAAGAAGCTGGAGCATGTGGAACAGCAGCTGTAATTTCGCCCATTGGTGAAATTGTAGACAGAGATACAGGACATTCATACAAATTTGGCAAAGAAGGAACCCCTGGCCCATGGTCTACAAAACTATACGAAACCCTTAGAGGAATTCAGTATGGCGAAATAGAAGATAAGCATAACTGGTGCGATATCATCTAATAAAAACATACCTATAAAAAAAGTCTCTTTGAATTCAAGGAGACTTTTTTTTATATAGACCTTTTCTAAATTAGACCACAAAACAAACAACTTATTTTATTTTTTGTTGAATATATACAAACTATTCTATTTCGTTCTTTACTGTTGATAAACTATCCGACTCAAAGTAGCTATTTACATCGTCCAAAACATCCTCTAATTCAGCAGAATGAATAGAATCTTCGATTTGACGTTGGCGTTCCTGTTCATCTTTAGATGAACCACACGAAACTAAAAAAAGGGACAAAATTGTGATGAGAATGAAGTTTTTCATGATATTTTTTTTACAAAATTAGTAATAAATCAAAATAAAAACAATTATGGCTTTTACATTACCAGAATTACCGTACGAAAAAAACGCATTAGAGCCGATTATCTCGGCCAAAACCATTGATTTTCATTATGGGAAACACCATCAAGCGTATGTTACAAATTTAAACAATTTAATTGTTGGAACTGAATTTGAAAACGAAAAATGCTTGGATACAATTGTGAAAAAATCAAGTGGCGGTATTTTTAATAATGCGGCACAAGTTTGGAACCACACATTTTATTGGAATCAATTTAACCTGAAGGGTTTAAAAGAACCCAAAGGCGAATTATTGAACCTGATTAATCTACAATTTGGCTCATTTGAGGCTTTCAAAGAGCAATTTAGCAAAGCATCCGCTACTTTGTTTGGTTCGGGTTGGGCATGGTTGGTTAAAAAGGCAGACGGAAGTCTAGCCATCTCTCAAGAGAGCAATGCCGGAAATCCACTGACAAAAGGCGATACTCCACTATTGACATGCGATGTTTGGGAACATGCTTACTATCTTGATTATCAAAACAAAAGACCCGATTACGTTTCTAAATTTTGGGAACTAGTGGATTGGAGTGTCATTTCAGAAAGATTTGAGAAATAAACTAAATTTCTAAAAATTCTTTTTTAAATAAATTTGGCTGTGTGAAATGCTCAATATAAAGCATGTCACATAGCCTTTTTTAATGCAAGGACATTAATTATCGCCTAGTGAGTAGTTCAAATAATTTTTCATTTACGTAATAGTTTGATGTTCCTAATTTTTCTTTTTTTAATACATTATCCTCCGCAAGTTTATTTAGATAATTAGCTGCTGTCAATCTTGAAACACCTAAATCTTGTACAACAAATTCTATTTTGGTATATGGATGTTTAAATAAGTTGTTTAGCAAATCCTGACTATAAAACTTGTAGTTATCTCTTAATAACTGTTTATACTCAAGCATTAATTCTTTAATTTTGATGATTAATTCAATGGTCTCTCTTGCTGTTTCTTCAACTCCTTTAATCATAAATAGTATCCAATCTTCCCACAAGTCTTCATCTCTTACTTTTTGTAAATATTTATAATAATGAGATTTATGCTTTATAATGTAACTACTTAAATATAAAATTGGAAGATTTTGCAATTTTGCAATTACCAAATAAAGTATATTAATGATTCTTCCTGTTCTTCCATTTCCATCATAAAAAGGGTGAATACTCTCAAATTGAAAGTGAATTATTGCCATTTTTATTAATGGATCAACATTACTCATTTCTGAATCATTTATATATTTCTCAAGATTAGACATTAAACGCACTATTTCATCATAATCCTGAGGCGGTGTATAAATAGTTTCTCCTGTTGCTGCATTTTTCAATGCAGTACCTGGTAATTTTCTATATCCAGCTTGGTTATCTTCCAATACTTCTTGAATTTGTAAAATTATTTTATGGGTTAATAATCCACTTTTTGAACTTAGTTCAAATCCTCTCTTTAATGCAGAAATATAATTTTGAACTTCTTTTGAATTAAGTGAGTTAAATTTATTGAGATTTAACTCAGATTTATATAAATCATCATGTGTGGTAATAATATTCTCGATAGCAGAACTATCTTTTGCTTCTTGAAGACCAAGCGTATTTATTAAAATATTTTGATTTGGAATTGTTGAAGCTATACCTTTTAATTCAGCCAATGCTGCATGAGCAGAGGGCAAACTTTTTAAAACTTTTATTGTTTCAAGGTCAATATTAAGCGGCAGTTCCGATAATTCCCAATGTTTCATTGTGTAAAGGGTTTAAGTTTTTCTATACAAATATAGTTTCTTTTGTATAGAAAACAAGCTTTTCTATACATTATGTGTTTTATTTGTATAAAAAAGTTCTTTTTTCTATACATTTAGTGCTTCTCTTTTAGATAATATTATATATTTCAGAAGCAAGATTCTAATAGAACACGGTATCTGTGGATTTCCATGAATAAAAAAATTAGCAATATTTTTTCCACCAATATTGAAAAACAATCAATGCCCAAACTTTTGCAGCAGCATCACCTGGTCGATTTGAAAAAAGTTTTTGCAACAACAATTCTATGGATTTTGGATGAAAAATTTGCTGTTCGCAAATAAAATCAGGATGAAGTAAATCTTGCGTAATTTTCTCTTTCAATTCATTTTGAAACCAACCCAACAAAGGCACTTCAAAACCATGTTTGGGACGATTGAAAATTTCGTCAGGAAGAATGGGTCGAAACGTATCTTGCAAAATTTTCTTTCTGATTTTATGATTTATTTTATATGAAACAGGCAGAGAATTTGCAAAATCAACCACCGTATAATCCAAAAATGGAGTACGGACTTCCAAAGCATGATTCATCGACATCAGATCAACTTTGGTAAGCATATCCCCTTGCAAAACGAGTTTCAAATCGGTATATAAAACTTCATTTATATCGCTATTATTGGAAATATGAGATAATATTTTCGACTTACGGTTGGCATATTCTTTCCAATCCGGACTTGACAAAAGTAGATTTTGAGCTTCTTTTTCGGGAGTAATGGACGCCCATCGCCAATATCTTTCGGCAGAAGATAATTGCAAACCCTCGCCAAAACGATGAAGCTGACGAAACAAATTGGAGTATTTCCCATTTCTCGACTGTGGCATCATTGCCCACAAAGGAGTTCCCATGGATATCATAGAATTTATCAAAGACTTCTCTCCTGCTTTAAATTCGGCAGAATGTTTGTTGTATCCCGAAAACATTTCATCGGCACCATCGCCCGAAAGTGCAACAGAAACATGCTTTTTGGTGTAATAACTCAGAATATTGACTGCCAAGGCTGAAGAATCAGCAAAAGGCTCGTCTATGGCGTCTAAAACACGATATAACACAGAATAGAGGTCATTGTTGTCGAGTTTAAACGTGTGATGATTGGATCCAATTTTTCGTGCCACCAATTCAGCATAATGTGTTTCGTCGAAAAGCGGCTCATCGGCATAGCCAACAGAAAAAGTATTTATATTTGGATTGTGCTTTATCGCCAATGCAGAAATCACTGAAGAATCGATTCCTCCACTTAAAAAACTGCCCAAAGGCACGTCGGAAACCAATCTTCTTTGTACCGCTTCATCCAAAAGTGTATACAAGGTTTTTTGAGCTTCCTGATAATTAGAGGGTGCTTTTTGCGAATCAAATTTAGGCAAATGATAATAAAAACCTTTTTCGACTTGCTTGCCTTTGCAACGCATCCACGATCCAGGTTCCATTTTATCGACTCCCTTAAAAATTGTCCAAGGCGAAGGAACATAATTCAACTGAAAATATTGAAAAAGTGTAGTATAATCGATTTCTTTTGGAATTTGATATTCCAAAAGAGCTTTCATTTCGGAAGCAAAAATCAGTCTGTTTTCATCTCGATACATCAATAAAGGCTTGATGCCCATCCTGTCGCGAGCGATGAAAAGTTCTTCATTTTGAGCATCATAAATGGCAAATGCAAAAAAACCATTAAAACGAGAAAGAACTTTTTCCCCATTTTCTATATATGATTTCAGAACTACTTCGGTATCCGAATTGGTTTTGAAAGAATGTCCTTTAGAAATTAAATCATCTCTAATTTCTTTGAAATTAAATATTTCTCCATTATAAACAATCGTAAATCGCTGACTTTCTTCGGTATAAGGCTGATTAGCAGCCGTAGAAGTATCCATTATGGACAATCGGACATGACCTAAAGCAATTTTTTTGTCAATAAAAACGCTTTGATAATCAGGTCCTCTGTGAATGATTGCCCGATTTGCATTTTCGACCCTAGACTTGTAGCTATATGCCTGATCTTCAAATAAATAAATCCCATTTATTCCACACATAAATTATTTTTAGACTTTGAAATTACAAAAATCAAACGACAATTCGTAGAATTATTTTCAGCCTTTGGTTAACGAATGACCAAGGTAAACAAGAAACAGACCGCCGATTGTACTTATACTTATATAAAACAATACAGAGAGCCATTTCCCTTGAGATAGAAGATGAAAACCATCAAGAGAAAAAGTGGAAAAAGTAGTAAATGAACCACAAAAACCAATGGTTAAAAACAGAAATAATTTTTCATTAAATAGATTTTGTTTGGCAATAAAGCCAAAAATTAATCCAATTAGCAAACAGCCAATTAGGTTAACCAAAAGAGTAGAAAAAGGAAATGTGGACAGTCCTTGTTTCGGAATTACCATAGAAAAACCATATCTGACAATAGCACCGAGGAAACCGCCCAATCCTACAACTAATATATTTTGCAGCATTTATTGAATTTCGATCAATAATTTTGCCCAAGATTCTTCGTCAAGCTTCGGACCAACCAACTCTACAACTCTGGTTGCCAGGGCTGTACCAATTCTTCCACATTCGCTCATCGATTTGCCGGAAACATAGCCATATAAAAACCCTGCTGCATATATATCACCAGCACCGGTGGTATCAATGCAATTTGCTTTTTTCCCTTCAACACGGCTTATTTCGCCATCTTTCATAATCAAAGAACCTTTGCTCCCCAATTTTACAACTGCTATTTCTGACATTTTGCTCATTTCGACCAAAGCCTCTTCGGGTTCTTTTCCGGTAAAAGCTTTTGCTTCGTCTTCATTTGCAAAAACAATGTCTACATAATCTGTTACAATACGTTTTAAAAATTCTAAATTATCTTCTACGACATTATAGCTGGCTAAATCTAAAGAAACCATCAATCCTTTATCTTTTGCAATTTTTACAGCATTTTCAATTAGTTCTTGATTTTGAACTAAATATCCTTCAATATGAAAAAGATGATAATTTTCGAAAATTTCGGCTTGTATATTTTTTGCCTCAAGTTCGCAAGCAGCTCCTAAAAAAGTGGCAAATGTTCTTTCCGAATCAGGACTCACCAATGCCGTAGCGACACCACTTGGGGTGAGGCAATCGATAAGAAATGGATTAATTTTATTATCCATCATGTCTTTTCTAAAAAAGACACCCATCTCGTCGGTTCCCACTTTTCCAATAAAGCCAGTAGCGATGCCCAGACGAGCAAGACCGTGAATTGTATTTGCAGCCGAACCACCAGATGCCATTTTTCTTTCAAATTTTTGAGTTTGTAATTGAATATTTTGATGATAAACCTCATCCACCAATTGCATGCTACCCTTGGGTAAGTTGAACTCTATAAGTACTTCATCTGCGGGCAATATGGTCATGATGTCAACCAAAGCATTCCCCATTCCTAAAATTTTTTTCATTTAATTATTCTTTTTTTTTACAAAGGTATTGTTTATTTCAAATAAATGAGTAATTTTGCTCTCACAAATACGATATTTGTTTTAAAAATTCCTCCTTAGCTCAGTTGGTTAGAGCATCTGACTGTTAATCAGAGGGTCTTAGGTTCAAGTCCTAAAGGGGGAGCATGATAATCAGAGAGTTACGGTACAAAAACGTAACTCTCTTTTTTTATGTGCATACAATGTGCATACAAAATCACTCGTTTTTTCAGCATATAAATATTAAATTACAAAAGTTTTACGACTGAACTTATAAGATAAAATGAATTATTTCGATTCATTTTTCTTCATATCTTATTTTGATGAGGCAAATTATTTGAATTTTCTTTATATTTACCCAATATTTAAAAAGCGATATGTCACTATTTCAAAATTCAGTAATTACTAAGTATGTCAACCTGCAAAATAAGGAGACCATTGCAGAAAAATGGAATGTGTATAAAACTCATTTTCTTAATCCGATAATTCAGGAAAACATACGAAATAGCAAGGAAGAGCAATATCAAGGCGAATTTTTGATTGATTTGTTTGTAAATGTTTTTGGTTATACCAAAAATCCAACTCCAAACTTTAATTTAATTACTGAAAT
>JAQUHH010000012.1 GCA_028683685.1 Bacteroidales bacterium | reverse complement strand
CAATGACCAATGATACATTATCACAACGTCGTGCTGAATCATGTGTTAATTACCTCGTAGATAAAGGAATTAATCCTGCTCGTTTGGTAGCTAAAGGATACGGCGAAAAAGTTCCAAGAACATTACACCGAAACAGAGTCTCCAACTATGGAGGTCAGGATTATACTTTCTCAATGGGAACTGTTCTGACTCCAGAATACATCAGTGCACTCAATGGGCGTAACAATCAAGAAGCAGCCCACTCTTTAAATCGTCGGACAGAATTCCGTATTTTACGTGATGACTTTGTACCTCCATCAAACACAGATTCTGTTGACAAAACAGCTATTGTTCAGTTTATAGGAACTCCTGGTGTTTCTATCATTAATATCACAATTGAAGGTGATTTAGTAAAAATTCCATGTATTATCAATAGTCGTACAAGCGAATTTAGCATTGAAAACAACTCCAATAAAATTAGTTTCTCACATGAAGAAGCAATGAAATTATTAAAAGAAAACAGATTGTCTACGGCAGATTTTGAAGAAAAAGAAGCTGCTTTTTCTCCAGATGGATCCATTATTGAAAAATCAGTGCTCTATCTTGAAAATCTTCGAATTGGAGAAGAAGACATCGAAAATGTTCATGTTGAAGTTGTCAAAGGATTAAAAACAACACTCGTGATTGGAGATAAAATGCTTACTGAAGAGTTTGGCAAGTTTGAAATTGACAAAGAGAAGAAAACGATTACAATTACTAAAAATTCAAATTAATAAAACCTATTTTTAAAAAAACATCCGTCAAAAGCGGATGTTTTTTTTATTTTTGCAAAAAAAAATTTAGATGAACCCTAACGAAAAATATTTAGCCAGAGGAGCTTCTGCATCCAAAGAAGATGTTCACAATGCTATCAAAAACATAGATAAAGGTCTATACCCCAATGCTTTTTGCAAAATCATTCCAGATTATCTTACCCATGACGACGAACATTGTTTAATTATGCATGCAGATGGAGCTGGAACAAAGTCATCTTTGGCATACGCATACTGGAAAGAAACAGGAGACTTAAGTGTTTGGAAAGGAATTGCTCAAGATTCCATTATTATGAATATTGACGATTTGCTTTGTGTAGGAGCTACCGATAACATTATGCTTTCTTCTACCATTGGAAGAAATAAAAAAAACATTCCTGGGGAAGTTATTTCGGCTCTCATTAATGGAACCGAAGAGGTAATTCAAGAGTTGCGGAATTTAGGAGTAAACGTTACTCTAACTGGCGGAGAAACGGCAGATGTTGGAGATTTGGTTCGAACAATTATTGTAGACACAACCGTTATTGCCCGAATGAAAAGAGCAGATGTTATTGATAATAAAAACATTACAGACGGAGATGTAATTGTAGGTTTGTCTTCATTTGGTCAAGCAAAATACGAATCAAGCTATAATTCAGGAATTGGCAGCAATGGTCTTACGTCTGCCCGACACGATGTCTTTAATAAAAATGTAGCCAAAAAATATCCTGAAACATATGACACAAGTATTGATGAATCCATTTCTTATTGTGGAAAATATTTTCTAACAGACTCCTCACCTATTCCAAATATAGATATGGGCAAATTAGTTTTAAGCCCCACTCGTACCTATGCTCCAATTATTGCCGAAATTCTAAAAAATAATCGCTCATCAATTCATGGTATGATTCATTGTAGCGGTGGTGCACAAACAAAAATTTTACATTTTATAAATAATGTACAAGTTCTAAAAAATAATTTATTTGACACGCCACCCATTTTCAAAATAATTCAAGAATCATCCCAAACATCATGGTCTGAAATGTACAAAGTATTTAATATGGGTCATCGCTTTGAAATATACTGTAACCCCGAAATAGCCAAGCATATAATAACCATTTCAAAACAGTATAATGTTGATGCACAAATTATTGGACATTGTATTCAAGGCGAACCTAAAGTAATTATCAATAGCCCTCATGGGAAATTTGAGTATTTGAAATAAATATTTTTGTTAAAAACAACAACTTCCCCCTAAATATTTCAAAGTAGGTAATTATTTTTTTCTATATTTGTCAGAAATAAATTTGAATTACTATTCAATAACCAACTAAACAATAAATCAAATGAAAAGAAGTCTGAATTCAATTCTGATTGCATTCCTATTTGCATTCAGTGGCTTGATTTTAACAGCCCAAAATCAAACACCTCAATTTTACAATTATTCAGTCGCTGACCATTACATTTTAATGCAAAAGCTTAATGAAAACCCAGATGTATTTGATCAATATGTCATTTATGAACAAGACATGAAAATGCTTATTCAAGACATGAAAAATAATACTTCACAAAAAAACACACAAACAGACACTACCCAAAATGGCAAAATGATAATCCCTATTGTATTTCATATTATCCATAACTATGGACCTGAAAACATTAGCGAAGCTCAAATTATGGATGCTGTTGAACGACTAAATATCGACTATAGTGGATTAAACACAGATACAATTCCTGGAGAAAACACATATGCTCCCTTCAATTCACGGAGAGCGAATGTAGGAATAGAATTTAGATTAGCACGCATCGATCCAGACGGAAACTGTACAAATGGCATAAACCGAATTCAAGATTCCCGGACAGACTATGCATATTACGATTTATGCTCAGATTACGCGTGGGATCCCAAAAGCTACTTAAATGTATATTCCGTAGCTTTTATTTATCCCGAAGGAATTAGTTTACCTGAAGGAGCTGCTATTGGTGGTATGTCGGTATTTCCTCCTTCAAATCCATTAACATCTTTATTTACCGGAGGCGACACTTTAGCTGACGGTGTTTTAATCCGCCACGATGGAATCGGTGCTATTGGTACTGGAGCATCTCTAATGGGACAACCCATTAATGCACTAAATAGAGTTTTCACACACGAACTTGGTCATTACTTTAACTTATATCACCCATTTCAAAATTTAAAACTCACTCTTGGTGGTCTTATTCCAGCAATGGGAAGTGATGGATGTGCAACGAGTGGAGGATTTTTAGGCATGACACAATTAGATGGAGACGAAGTTGATGATACTCCTCCAGCACAAACAGCCAATCAAAATACTTCTTTAAACTGCATTCCAGTAGGCAGTGTAAACTCCTGCCTTAACGATATTTCTGGTTATGGAGATGAACCAGACATGGTTGAAAACTACATGGATTATCAATTTGGATACTGTCAAAATTTATTTTCATTGGGACAAAATGAACGAATTCAAGCAACATTGATGCTGGATCGCAGAAAATTATGGTCATACGAAAATGCAATTGCAACAGGTGTTTGGGATGTTAATTATGCACCTCTTTGTGCTCCAATAGCAGACTTTTCACACTCATCAAGTGACATTTGTGCTGGAGAATCAATCACATTCACGGACTTATCGTACAACGGAGCAGTTGAAACACGAGAATGGCATTTCCAAGGTGGATCGCCTGCAACATCTACCTCTCCCAATCCAAGCGTAACATACAATAACCCCGGCACTTATGAAGCAAAATTAGTAGTATTTAACCAAAGTGGAACGGACAGCATCGTAAGACAAAACATTATTACTGTAACTTCAGAAACCGCTACTGAGTCTGGAGATATTTTTCAAGATTTTACATCTGGACTTGGAAACTGGACGGTAGTAAGTCAAGAAGGAAACGCATGGGAAATCACAAGTGATGCATTTGTAAGTGGGAGTCAAGCAATAATGGTCAATAATTTTGAAGGAAATGCAAGCGGAAGCTATGATGATATATTATCTCCCAGTTTCGATCTCACTAATATTGAAGGTGTTTTACGTGTAAAATTTCATTTATCATACTCTCCAAGAGCCGTTGCTAGCAATGCATTGGCAGAATTAATATCGGGCAGCAATACAGCAGATACTATTTATGACAAATTACAAGTTTTTGTATCCACAGACTGCGGACAAAACTGGGTTTCAAAATACAACAGATCGGGCACCCAATTAATGACCAATTCCACATATACAACAACCGCTTTTATCCCTGAAGGAGCTCAAGACTGGAGAGAAGAAACCATTCTTTTAGCTGGAATTTCTGACAAATCAAATATTCGCTTGAAATTTAGATTTTTCAATAGAGGAGGTAACAATATATATATAGATAAAATTTGCACTGGCGATTGTGGAAGTAGTTCTTCCATCAACGAAGACATCGTAAACAATATGAACCTCAACATTCATCCAAATCCAATTACTCAAAACTCTGTTATTTCTTTCAATCTAATTGAGTCGTCAAATATTCAAATTTCAGTATATGATGTCATTGGAAATTTGGTAACAGACGCTATTTCTGAAAAATTTGGCTCTGGAAATCACCAAATTTCATTAGAAAAGGAATTATTCAAATCAAGTGGTATGTATTTCGTAAAAATCCTAGTAAACGACCAAATTATTACGAAAAAAGTAATTGTTCAATAAAACCTAAAACACAATTTAAAAAAGAGAAAATAATTATATTTTCTCTTTTTTAAATTTGATCAAAACGATACATTTCGAGACACAAATCACTGAATAAAAGCCAATAATCAATTTTTCATTCATAAGATTTGGGAAAAAACTAAAAAACTTCAACAAACATTTGGCTATTTGGAAAAATAATCGGATATTTGCAGTCCGAAATCGAAAAGAGATAAAAAAAACAAGATAAAAAAAGAAATAAAATGGCACGAGTTTGTGAAATTACAGGAAAAAAAGTGATTACCGGAAATAAGGTTTCTCACTCTAACATAAAAACGAAAAGAACGTTTAAACCCAATTTGCAAACAAAAAAATTCTGGGTTGAAGAATTGGATGATTTTGTTTATTTGAAAACCAGTTGCAAAGGAATTAAACAAATCAATAAAAAAGGCGTTTGGAAAGCGATGAATGACGCTTTTATAAAAGGCTATTTAAAATAAGATATTTTAAAACAACTCTAAAAAACTGTTACAATAAATTTGTAGCAGTTTTTTTTATGAAAAAAATCGTACGTTTGTATTAAAATCAATAAATGACTTATCTTAAAAATATTATTATCTTATTATTGCTGCTTATTTTCCAGCAATTCGCTCAAGCACAAAAGCATGAGGTATACCAAATAAGTGGTCGGATTCGATCATCGGACAGCACTCTTCCTGTCTCTTTTGCACATATCAAAACAATGAATCACAAACGAATCCATTTTAGCGATTGGTTTGGTCAGTATACCATTGTGGTTCGCAGTAATGAAACATTGGAATTTTCCTCCATGGGATACAAATCCAAAACGATTCATATGGCCGATACTTTTGAAAGCAACCGTCTGATTTTGGATATTTATCTTCAGGCAGACACCATCAGCTTAGCAGAAACTGAAATCTACGATTTGCCAACTTACAAGCAGTTTATCGAAATCGTTGCCAAAATAGAAGTGCCCGACGATGATTACCAAAGAGCAATGAGAAATTTGAGCCCCGAAGTACTCAAACAATATTTCGATAAAATGGATATGGATTACAGCATGAATTATCGCCATTTCGTTCAATCTCAGGTCGATCAATTATATTATAAAGGTCAAATGCGTCCCATTCCTATTTTTAATGTTTTTAATTGGGCTAAATTTATAAAGGCATTGCAGAATGGAGATTTCAAAAAGAAATAAAAACACAATAAAATCAAAAGTTTGTCGTATTTAATCTAATTCATATAGATTACTATCTTTGCAAAAATTTCAAAATATTTGATGAAACTAAAAACACTTTTACTGCTCTTTTTTATTGGATTTTTCGCCATCGGATTTTCACAAGAATACGCATCTGTTTTCGGAAAGATTTATGATGATAAAGGAAAAGCCATCGATTTGGTAAACATTGCTATTTGGGGAGAAGCTGGCGGTACAAGTTCTGACAAAGATGGAAATTACGAATTGCAAGTATTGGCCAATAAAGAACATCGCATTATTGTTTCCTTTATCGGATATAAATCCCAATCGATTACCATCCACCTAAACCCAGGCATCCGCCGAAATATTAACTTCACACTCAAAACCTCTTCCACCGAATTAGATCCTTTTGTTATTCGAGAAAATGTAAAAACCCCTCTTGGGTTTACTAAAATAAACCCAAAAGAAGCCAGCCTCTTCCCGACTCCCAGTGGTGGTGTTGAAGCTTTAATAAAAACTCAAATGGGCGTAAGTTCTAACAATGAGCTTAGTTCACAATACAATGTTAGAGGTGGAAACTACGACGAAAATCTAATTTATGTAAACGGCATCGAAATATATCGTCCTTTTTTAATTAGAGCTGGACAACAAGAAGGATTGAGCTTTTTAAATTCAGATTTAGTGAATAATATTCATTTTTCAGCAGGCGGTTTTGCCCCTCAATACGGGGATAAAATGTCATCGGTTTTGGATATTGAATATAAAAAACCACAAAAGCTTGCTGGCTCTGCTTCGGCAAGCTTACTCGGTGGAACCCTTCATGTAGAAGATTTGTTGCCCAACAAAAAAACATCATATCTTGTTGGAGTTCGCTACAAATCAAACTCATATATCCTAAAAAGCATGGAAACAAAAGGAGACTATCGCCCCTCTTTTGCAGATGCACAAACATTGATCTCTCATAAAATCAATGACAAATTAGACCTCAACTTTCTCGGACATTACTCCAGCAATACATTTAAGTTGGTTCCACAAACCAGAGAAACCAGTTTTGGAACGATTCAACAAGCTCTTAAATTAAAAATATTTTTTGACGGACAAGAAATTGATAAATTTCAAACCATCACTTCCGCTTTTTACGCCAACTGGCGGCCCAAACCCAACACTGCATACAAATTCATCGCTTCCTATTTCAACAGCTTTGAAACGGAAACCTACGATATTCAAGGACAATATTGGCTGGATGACCTAGAAACTGATTTTGGCAAAGATGACTTTGGAGATGCTACATTTAACCGTGGCATTGGAACATTTTTAGAACATGCTAGAAACCAACTTAATGCAAATGTTTTAAACATCGAAGTCAAAAACGAAACAAAAAAAGGGAATCATGCCCTATCCTGGGGTTTGAAATATCAATTTGAACACATTGACGACCGATTGAAAGAGTGGCGCATGAACGACTCAGCCGGATATATCACGCCTCACTATTCGGACATTCCCGGAACTATTATTCCGATTGGCAGCGAAGAAAGAACATTAAATATGACCTCCGTGTATGTCTCCGATAATATTTTAAGTTCTTCGCGTGTCAGTGGATACGTTCAGGACCAATGGAAGATTGACGGTGACAGCAATCGCATACTTTTGGTTTACGGAGCTCGTTTTTCGTATTGGGACGTAAATAACCAGTTTTTATTCAGCCCTAGAGCAACTCTTTTTTATCGACCTTCTCGAAACAAAACACAATCCTATCGCATATCTACTGGTGTGTACCAACAACCGCCATTTTACAGAGAACTCCGAAACATGCAAGGAGATTTGAATACAAATATAAAATCGCAAACGTCCATTCATTTTGTACTTGGCTATGATGCTTTTTTCAAAGCATGGGATCGTCCATTTAAATTCACTTCCGAAATTTATTACAAACATTTACTCAATCTTATCCCCTACGAAATTGACAATGTTCGCATTCGTTACTTTGCAGAAAATAATGCCAAAGGCTATGCGAGCGGAATTGACATGAAAATAATAGGAGAATTCGTTCCTGGAATTGATTCCTGGCTGAGCATTTCGCTAATGCAAACCAAAGAAGATATTTTGAACGATTTCAAACAAACTTTTTATGACTCTCAAGGCAACATAATTCGTCCCAGCATCTCTTCCATTCCGGCAGACAGTAGCATTAGTTATCCGGGATACATTCCGCGACCTACCGATCAAAGATTAAATGTAAATCTCTTTTTTCAAGACTACATTCCCAACAATCCCATGTTTAAAATGCACTTAAACCTTGCATTTGGAACTGGATTGCCCTTTGGCGCCCCAGGCAAACCAAAATACACCCATACATACAGAATGCCTCCCTACCGAAGAGTTGATATTGGTTTTTCGGCACAACTTCTCTCCGAAGCTGGAATATCTGAAAGAAAAGGATTTTGGAAAAACATCAAGTCATCATGGCTAAGTTTGGAAGTCTTCAATCTTCTCCAAATCAGCAATACTGTTTCATATATCTGGATAACAGATATTTACAATAATCGGCTCCCCATTCCCAACTATCTTACTCCCCGTCAGATAAATGCAAAACTCATTGTAGAATTTTAATTCTGGAGCAAATAAAAAAAAATCTTTAAATCTTTCACAATTCTTTATTCAAAATTCATTATATTTGCCTTATAAAAAGAACAAATAGGCTTATAATGACTCAAAAAAAACAAATTTTACTCAAGCAATTTAAAAAAATAAGTTTTTTAATTGCTTCCGTCACACTTCTATTGTTTTTCAATAATTGCAGAAAAGATCCTGTAAAAGGCTTCGACTTTTTTTACGAAGCGCCTCCTCAATTGAAAATAAAAAGTGTTGATGCCGTTATTAAAAATTGCGAACCTCCCTATCCTGTTACTTATTATCAAGTTACGGAAAACATATTAGGGCATGTTTCCTATTTTTGGGATTTTGGTGATGGTACGACTTCTACCGATCAAAACCCAACCCGAATTTATCCAACATTGGGTGACTACACCGTTACTTTGATTGTCAAAAATGAACTAGGCTCGGACACTTTCAACCTGCCCATGCCCGAACTAAACCAAACATCCATTCCGGTGCAAGCAGGATTTTCATTTTCACACTTTAATAATAATAATTTTGCTCCCAACAAAATTATTTTCAAAAACACATCAAGTGGTGCCAATCAATTTATGTGGCATTTTGGCGATGGTAATCAGAGCAATAACGACGAACCAAATCATGTCTTTAATAATCCTGGCACCTACACCGTAAAACTAAGAGGAACTTGCACAAACAATGATTTCAATGAATACAGCCAAACTATTTTTGTCAGCAATCCACCTCAAAGAGTATTTATTGACTCCATTAACTTGATGTTACCATCGATGTTTAAAAACAGTAATATTTTTATTGAATTATGGCACAACACCAATTTTGCAGGCCGAACACACACCATTCGAGCGAGCAGTTATCCCATAAAGTTTCTTCGTCCACGCGACTTTATGAATGGATGGTACTTTTTTGATTTTGTACAATTTTCCAGCAACGAAATATTTAAATTTGTCATTTTCAGAGATCTTGGTTCTAATGTTTCTCCTGAATTTATCCACGAAATTGTATTGGCTCCTGTAGATATTAAAAATAATTTCTACCCACGCTTTTATCCACAAATAGAATCTGTGCCCGCCCGACAAGACGTGTTCATCGATTTATACTTAAACTACTAACAACTTACACTATGAAAAAAACAACATTATTTATTTTCCTTATAAGTTGTATTGGCTTGATGCATGCCCAACCTACATTAGGTTTACTTGATAAAATGGTCACTTTAAATTTTTATGGAGGAACCCTTATCCCCGGTGAAGAATTTAGTAGCAAAAAAGCAGATGGCTTGTTTGCCAAAAATGGATTTCAATTGGGTTTTGATGTTAACTATATCATTTACAAAGGTATTGGAGTCGGTTTTAATTACGAATACAACAATCTGGCATTTAACAAAGAAGCATTTTTATCCCACTCAATGCCAGACAGATACTTAATCAAAGGAAGATACAATAGCGGTAAATTTGGCTTAAACGTACAATTGAATTTACCCATTGTAATTCAACCAGAAAAAATTACTGTAAATTTATTTGCAGAAGGAAACGCTGGTGTTAGAAGCATGAATATTCCTTCGATAGATTTAGAATACAGTGAATTATCAAATCGATATGTAGAAGTTACCTACCGGCCTCGAGCCAACTCAATGGGATATTTGGGTTACAGCGGAGGACTTCAATTAATATTTAAAGAGAAATTTGGCATTAACGTTTCATACAGTGCTTTGATGAAAAGTCGTCACAGCATAAAATATTCAATACGGAAATTCGACGCTCAAAACAATCTGGAAGAACACGAAGGCTATGCCAACAACTATCTGGATTGCAGCGGATTACAAATTGGATTTATGGTTTATTTGTCAACCAAATAAAATGATTAAAAATAATATTTATATAAAATAAAAACATTATCGCATGAAGGTACTCATTGTCGGAACAGGTTATGTAGGATTGGTAACAGGAACATGCTTTGCAGAAGTAGGCATTGATGTTCGTTGCGTTGATATTGATTCGAAAAAAATTGAACTCTTAAACAAAGGCATTTCGCCTATTTGGGAACCTGGTTTAGAGCCTATGATTCTTCGAAACATAGAAAAAAACCGTTTGCACTTTACGACTGATTTGGCAGGCAGTATCGAAAAAGCCGACGTTATTTTCAGTGCTGTAGGAACCCCGTCGGACGAAGATGGAAGTGCCGACTTAAAATATGTTTTGGACGTTGCCCGTACCATTGGGAAAGAAATGACCAAATATGTATTAATGGTAACGAAAAGCACCGTTCCCGTAGGAACTGCAAAAAAGGTACGAGAAGTTATTCAAAAAGAGCTGGATAAGCGTGGAGTTGACATTGAGTTTGACGTAGCCTCTAATCCTGAATTTTTAAAAGAGGGAGATGCCATCCGAGATTTTTTAAAACCCGACCGAATTGTAGTGGGCGTAGAATCAGAAAAAGCAGAAGACATAATGCAGCGACTATACAAGCCATTTGTCCTAAATGGACATCCTGTTATTACGATGGATGTGCCTTCGGCAGAAATGACAAAATACGCTGCTAATGCGATGTTGGCAACCAAAATCAGCTTTATGAACGACATTGCCAATGTTTGTGAAATTATGGGTGCCGATGTAAATATGGTTCGCAGAGGAATTGGCTCTGATTCCAGAATTGGTCATAAATTCATCTATCCTGGCATTGGCTATGGTGGCTCTTGCTTTCCTAAAGACGTGAAAGCCATTATCAAAACAGCATCTGAAAATGGGTATGAATTAAGAATCTTAAAATCTGTTGAAGCGGTGAATGAAGACCAAAAATCGATTCTTTTCACAAAATTGATGAACTATTTCAATCATGATATCAAAGGAAAAACAATCGCATTATGGGGATTGTCTTTCAAGCCCAACACAGATGATATGCGAGAAGCGCCCTCTTTGGTTTTGATTAAACTTTTGCAAAAAGCGGGGGCCAATATTGTTGCGTATGACCCCGTTGCAATGGATGAATGTCGCCGCCGCATAGGAGATGTAATTACCTATTCTACAACACAATATGAAGCTATAAAAAATGCAGACGCACTACTCCTTCTCACTGAATGGTCAGAATTTAGATTGCCACATTGGGAAAAAATAAAAAAAGGCATGAAAAAAAACCTTATATTTGATGGAAGAAATATTTATGATCGTCACGAAATGAAAGAATTGGGCTTTGAGTATTTCTGTATTGGACTAGATACAACAAAGTAAAATTATCAAAACTCATAAAAATCGAAGATTTAACAGATGAAAAAAAGGATTTTAATAACAGGTGGTGCGGGTTTTCTGGGTTCTCAATTGTGCGAAAAACTTCTCAATGAAGATCATGAAGTGATTTGTTTGGATAATTATTTTACTGGACAGAAAGAGAACATTACGCATTTGTTGAAAAATCCATATTTTGAAATTATTCGACACGATGTAACCATGCCTTTTTTTATAGAAGTAGACGAAATTTATAATTTGGCCTGTCCGGCATCCCCCATTCATTACCAATACAATCCCATAAAAACGATAAAAACATCCGTTATGGGAGCTATTAATATGCTTGGACTTGCCAAACGAATCAAAGCAAAAATCCTACAAGCTTCTACCAGTGAAGTGTATGGTGATCCAGATGTACATCCGCAAACCGAATCGTATTGGGGAAATGTAAATCCAATTGGCGAACGATCCTGCTATGATGAAGGCAAAAGATGTGCTGAATCACTGTTTGTAAATTACCACAAACAAAATGATGTAAGAATTAAAATCATTCGAATTTTTAATACATACGGTCCCAAAATGCATCCTAATGATGGTCGGGTCGTTTCAAACTTTATCATGCAAGCACTTCAAAATAAAGACATTACCATTTTCGGAAAGGGCACTCAAACCCGTAGTTTTTGCTATGTTGATGATTTATTAGACGGTCTGGTTCGAATGATGGGAACAGACGACCGTGTGATTGGCCCCATAAATATGGGAAATCCTTTTGAATTTTCGATGAATGAATTAGCAAATTTGGTCATTAAACTTACCGATTCTAAGTCAAAGCTTGTTTTCCTTCCCTTGCCATCCGATGATCCTCTTCAACGTAAACCAGACATTAGTAAAGCAAAAGAAATATTAAACTGGGAACCTAAAATTGAACTGGAAGAAGGATTAAAAGAAACCATTAAATATTTTAAAAAATTTGTCATATGAAACCAAGGTTCACAATTTTAGTATGTGGCTCTAATGGACAATTAGGAAACGCCATTAAAGCAGAAAACACAAACACAACTCACCATTTTATTTACACAGATTTAGCTGAAATGGACATCAGTTCGGAAGACAGCGTTGAAGAAAATATTGAAAAATACAGTCCGAATGTTATTATCAATTGTGCAGCATATACCGCTGTAGATGAAGCCGAAGAAGAACAACCCATGGCTGAATTGCTAAACACAACTGCGGTAACAATTCTTTCGGATGCGTGTTATCGGCATAAAATATTTATGGTTCATATTTCTACGGATTATGTATTTGATGGGCGAAATTTCAAACCCTACGAAGAATGCGATCCAGCCAATCCTCTATCCGTATATGGCTATACAAAGTTGCAAGGCGAACAACAGATGATTTTATCAGGTTGCAACGGAGTGATTATTAGAACCTCATGGCTCTACTCAGAATACGGTAACAATTTTGTAAAAACTATTCTTAAACATGCGCACATTAAAGAAAGTTTAAATGTTGTTTCTGACCAAGTTGGCACTCCCACATACGCCAATGATCTTGCGAATGCAATAACTTCCATTATAAACAATCATCTGAACATGGAGCACGTTGTTACCTATAACTTCTCGAACGAAGGCGTATGCTCATGGTATGACTTTGCACAAAACATTGTTGAAATAGCAGGATTAAATTGTCATATTAATCCTGTAAAATCAACGGAATATATAACCATTGCCCAACGTCCATACTATACTGTGCTTGACAAAACACAAATAAAAACAGATTTAAATATTGAAATTCCGCATTGGCGTGAAAGTTTAACAAAATGTATTTTCGAAATAAATGGAAACCAGTATATCCAATAGATTATCGACTCGGATTTTGGCTGCATCTTCTGAAGTACTTCGGGAGATGGGTTTCGGCTTGCATCCAGACATATATAAACTATGCTTATACAACGAACTTTTGGCTCGCAACACCAATATAATTTTAGATTATAGAATTCCTGTTTTTTATAAAAACACACCCATTAATTTTAATATTCAAGTTGATTTATTTGTTGAAAATACAGTAATGATAATTATTTGCAATAAAAACCAAATTACTTCAGCCGACGAAACGATGATGAAATCGGCACTAAGCATAGCAAAAAAGCCTCTGGGCTTGCTCCTAAATTATCATTCACCCAATTTTATACACTCTTTTAAAAAGATTTCAAATCCGATAAGAACCGCAAACAATAATGCCTTATGAACACCATTGACAAAAACATTCTGGATAACGCAAAAAGCTGGCTAAGCGACAGTTATGACATTGAAACTCGAAATGAAGTGAGCCGTATGCTAGCCGAAAACTCCACAGAACTCATTGACTCATTTTATAAAAATCTTGAATTTGGAACCGGTGGACTCCGGGGCATAATGGGCGTTGGTACCAATCGGATGAACAAATATACCGTTGGAATGGCTACTCAAGGCTTGGCCAACTATATACTCAGGAGTTTTCCGAACATGGAACCCAGTGTTGCCATTGCTTTTGATTCTAGAAACAACAGTTCCTATTTTGCACAAGTGGCAGCAGAAGTGATGAGTGCCAATGGAATAAAAGTATATCTGTTTGATAAACTTCGCCCGGTTCCAGAACTCTCTTTCACGGTTCGCTATTTACGTTGCAATGCGGGCATTGTCCTCACGGCATCGCATAATCCAAAAGAGTATAATGGATACAAAGTGTATTGGGCTGACGGCGGTCAGTTGGTTCCACCCCACGATAAAAATATAATTACGGAAGTTGGAAAAATAAACTCGCCTAATTTGGTGAAATTTAAAGCTGATTTTGATAAAATACAAATTATTGGACACGATATTGATGCCGTATATTTTGATTATTTAAAAACATTATCCATTCGTCCAGATTTAATTCAAAAGCATCATGATCTACCCATTGTCTATTCTT
Source organism: Bacteroidales bacterium (assembly GCA_028683685.1). Taxonomy (GTDB): domain Bacteria; phylum Bacteroidota; class Bacteroidia; order Bacteroidales; family WCHB1-69; genus JAQUGA01. The sequence goes on along the minus strand of JAQUHH010000012.1, from coordinate 3,346 downwards.
CCATTCATGGAACTGGAATTATGGCGGTTCCACAAATGCTCGAATATTTTGGGTTTAGCAACATTCATCTCGTTGAAGACCAAGCAATTCCAGATGGAAACTTTCCAACAGTTATTTCTCCCAATCCAGAAGAACGAGAAACTCTTACATTGGCTCTAAAAAAAGCACAACACGTAAACGCTGATTTAGTAATGGCTACAGACCCTGATGCAGACAGAGTTGGAGTGGCTTGCAAAGATAAAAATGGTGATTTTGTTTTGTTAAACGGCAACCAAACTGCGTCCATTCTTTATTATTACATTCTCTCGCAATGGCAAGAAAAAAACAAATATAAGGGCAATGAATTTGTAGTAAAAACCATTGTTACATCAGAATTACTAAACGATATTGCAAAACATTATAAGGTAGAGTCCTTTGATGTATTAACAGGATTTAAATACATTGCAGAATTAATTGAAAAGTTTAAAGGAGAAAAACAATTTATAGTGGGCGGCGAAGAGAGCTACGGATATCTAATTGGAGATTATGTGCGCGACAAGGATGCGGTTGCATCCTGCTGTATGATTGCAGAAGCAGCCGCATGGGCAAAATCGAGAAGCATGACCTTGATTGATGTTTTAATAGAAATCTATTTAAAATTTGGTTTTTATAAAGAAGACCTCATATCGATTACCAAAAAAGGGAAAGCCGGAGCCGATGAAATAAAACGCATGATGGAAAACTACAGAAGCAATCCTCCGACAGAAATTAATGGCTCAAAAGTGATTGAAATTAGAGATTATCAAAAAGCAGAAAAAACAGACACTCTTCATAACATCACCACTGCCATCAGCTTACCAACCTCAAATGTGATTCAGTTTTTTACAGAAGATGGAAGCAAAATAACAGTGAGACCCTCTGGAACCGAACCCAAGATTAAATTTTATTTTGGCATCAAAAAAGAAATAAAAAAAGCCTCTGAATTTGATGTGGTGAATGAACAAGCCAATCAACGCATTCAAGCGATAATAAAATCCTTAGATTTATAAAAATATCATTTTTTTTCAAAATTTAAAAAGGAAATTATGATTCCCAATTTACCTTCCAAAACAATTGAACGACTCAGCCAATATCGCCGAATATTATCATCGTGCAAAGAACAAGGAAAAACTCACATTTATTCTCACGAATTGGCTTCATTACTGAACAACACCGCAGTTCAAGTGCGTAGAGATATTATGTTAATCGGACATGTTGGCACGCTCCGAAAAGGATACGATATTTTAGAATTACTGAACAGAATTGGAGAAATAATTGACAGTGAAGATGTTTTGAAAGTAGCATTAGTTGGAGTAGGAAAACTAGGAGAAGCAATTTTGTCCTATTTTACTGGCAAAAACACTAAAATAAAAATTGTAGCCTGTTTTGATGTAGACCCAAATAAAACTGGAAAAGAAATTGGAGGTATCAAATGTTACCCTCAATACAATTTAAAAGAAATTACCAAAAGAGAAAATATATCTATTGGCATCCTTACAGTTCCCAACAATGTAGCTTCAGACGTTGCAAACCTTCTGATTGAAGCGGGAATAAAAGGAATATTAAACTATACTTCAACCCATATAAGCGTTCCCGAAAATATATATCTCGAAAAATATGACATGGTTACCTCCATTGAAAAAGTAGCTTATTTTGTAAAACACAGCTAAAATATACGTGAAAGTCTATACAAATCTTAACGAAATTGCTCCCCTAAAAAATCCAGTAGTCACCATTGGTTCTTTTGATGGCGTTCATGTGGCTCACCGCCTAATCTTAAATCGGATTATCAAACTTGCCAAAGAAATAGAAGGTGAATCCGTAATTCTAACCTTTGACCCGCATCCTAGAGAAATTCTTAATCCAGATTTTAAACTAGAATTACTCAATACCAAAGAAGAAAAAATTCAATTATTAAAAAAAATAGGCATTGACAATGTTGTTTTTATCCCATTCACTTTAGAATTCTCAAAAATAACATCTCAAGATTTTATCCATCTTATATTACATGACAAATTAAATGCAAAAAAGATAGTCATTGGATACAATCACTTTTTTGGACACAATCGCGAAGGTGGATTTGATGTTTTATATAAATTGGGAAAAGAACTTGATTTTACCGTGGAAGAAATTCTCGAACAAGATATTCAAAATGAATCCATTAGCTCTTCTAAAATCCGCAAAGCAATGGAAGCTGGCGACTTGATGAAAGCACACGCTTATTTGCATTACGATTATTCAATCAGCGGTCAACTGATGGAAGGGGAATCGATATTTTCTGAATTCGGATATCGATCCTGGCTTTTAAAAATCAACAATTCTAGAAAACTAATTCCGGGCGAAGGACTTTACTATGCCAAGGTGCTTTGCGACAATAGATTGTGGGAATCCGCCATTATGATTAGAAAAAACGCATCAACGGACAAAAAAAGCATTCATATACTATTGGTGGGTGATGATTCTACGATGGTGCACCAAAAAGTAGAAATACAATTTAAACACATGGTTCGAAAATGCCCAGAGGACAAGGATTGTCAAGATTTAAAGCGAATCATTGAAGCCATTATTATCAAAGCAGGAAACCCCATTTAAATGCTTTATTTTCCCCAATTATCTCTATCAAGGCTACGATAATGTATGGCTTCGGACAGATGTTCGAGGGAAATATCTTGCGAACCACCTAAGTCGGCAATGGTACGCGATACTTTCAAAATACGATCGTAAGCCCGAGCCGACAATCCCAATTTTTCCATGGCTACTTTCAACAAAGCAGTTCCTGCTTCAGAAATTTGACAATATTTTCGAATATCCTTGGATCCCATTTGAGCATTGCAATAAATTCCAGGATTATTAGCAAATCTATATTCTTGAATCTTCCGAGCCATCACCACTCTTTGTCGAACCACAGTACTCTTCTCCCCTTCTGTCTTACTTGTCAATTCATTAAAATTTACGGGAACGACCTCAACATGAATATCAATTCTGTCCAATAAAGGTCCAGAAATTTTATTAATGTATTTTTGAACTACGCCAGGCAAACAAGTACAATCAATATCAGGATGATTATAATATCCACAAGGACAAGGATTCATGGCTGCAACAAACATAAATGATGCAGGATAATCAACCGTAAATTTAGAACGAGAAATGGTCACTTTCCGATCTTCCAGAGGCTGACGCATCACCTCAAGCACCTGACGTATAAATTCTGGAAGTTCATCTAAAAAAAGAACTCCATTATGGGCTAAGGAGATTTCACCAGGTTGGGGATTGGAGCCCCCTCCTACCAAAGCCACGTCAGAGATAGTGTGATGAGGCGAACGAAAGG
>JAQUHH010000231.1 GCA_028683685.1 Bacteroidales bacterium | reverse complement strand
TGAATCAAGATGATAAAATAGTTTATGTTCTTACCGGAGATGGTGAGTTGCAAGAAGGCCAAAACTGGGAAGCACTCATGTTTGCTGCTGCAAAAAAAGTAGATAATATTATTGTAACCGTCGATTTTAACAAACAACAGATTGACGGACCAACAGCACAAGTGCTTTGTTTGGGTGATTTGAAAGCAAAGTTTGAAGCATTTGGCTGGACTACCATCGAAATGATGGGGAATAATATGACAGATGTTCTTGATAAAATGAAAGTAGCTAAATCTTTAACCGGAAAATCAAAACCAGTGGTCGTTTTAATGCATACCGAAATGGGCTATGGAGTGGATTTTATGGCTGGAACACATAAATGGCACGGAGTGGCTCCAAATGTTGAGCAAACTCAAAATGCATTGTCTCAATTGGAAGAAACACTCGGAGATTATTAATTGTATAGATGCAATGATGAAAAAAATCGCTCTCTTTTTATTATATTCTTTGTTTTTATTCAATGCACCCATTGGTAAAGCTCAAACAGTAAAAGGTGACGAAACAACTCGCATATTATTTATTTTCGATGCTTCTAAAAGCATGTGGGGAAGATGGCAAAGCGATACGAAAATCAAAATTGCTCAAACCATTTTATCCGAAATGCTGGATAGCCTGAGTGCATTTCCTGAAGTGCAATTGGGATTAAGAGTTTTTGGTCACCAATACGACTTTCCTCCGCAAATTTGCAATGATACTCGCCTTGAAGTTCCACTTTCTGCCAATAGTATTCCCAAAATTAAACATCGTTTAAAAACTATTTTCCCCCGAGGTACAACGCCCATTGCCTTGTCTTTGGAAGCTTGTGCAAATGATTTTCCACCTTGCGACAATTGCCGTAATGTGGTTATTTTAATTACCGATGGCATTGAAGAGTGTGGAGGCGATCCGTGTGCCGTCTCTTTGGCCCTGCAAAAGAAAGGAATTATTCTAAAACCTTTTGTGATTGGAGTCGGATTGGATTTTAAAGAGATGTTTGATTGTGTGGGAACCTATTTCGATGGTTCTACCGAAAAAAAGTTTAGAGAATCAATGGCTGTAGTTATTTCGTACGCTTTGAATAAAACAACAGCGCAAGTAAATTTGTTGGATGAGCACGAAAAACCCACCGAAACAAATGTGGTTTATACTTTGCAAGACGGTTTGTCTGGAGTTGAATATTATACACATGTTCATACGATGAATGCAAAAGGAATTCCCGATACTTTAATATTGGATCCCATTCCTGTTTATCGTGCTGTGGCTTACACTTTGCCTCATGTAATTTCGGATACAGTGAGCTTAACCCACGGAAAACATACCATTATTCCAGCAAATACCCCGCAAGGGAAATTAACCTTTGTCACTCCCGATAAAAATACAAAGTATCGAAACGTGCCTGTGATTATTAGAGAATCAGGAAGTTTAAATACATTAAATGTGCAATATTTCTTTACCGATGAGATTTATTTAACTCGAAAATTTGATGCCGAAGTATTGTGCCTGCCAAGAATATACCTCAAGGATATTCAAATATTGCAAAACCAAATTACCAAAGTTGAAATTCCAGAACCTGGAATGCTCGAAATGATTATTTCGGAACATGGCTCTGGAAGCTTGTTTGTAGTTCGCAATAATGAACAAAAAGAGTGGATTTATAATATTAAAGGTCAAAATAAAAGCGAAAAAATATTACTTCAACCCGGAAGTTACAGAATCGTTTTTAGATCAAATTTGACCCACATGACAACAGATACAAAAATCAAAGATTTTTCGATAGAATCGAATAAAACTTTGAAATTAAATTTAATGCAAGATTAAAAAAAAAACAAGAAAAAATAAGAGAATGGAAAAACCAGTTTTTGAAAGCAAAAAAGATACACGCTCCGGCTTTGGAGCAGGTTTGTCGGAATTGGGCGACACAAATCCCAATGTAGTAGCACTTTGTGCCGATTTAATTGGTTCGTTGAAAATGAACGATTTTGTGAGTCGCTTTCCCGAACGATTTGTACAAGTCGGTATTGCCGAAGCAAATATGATTGGAATAGCAACCGGACTTGCCATTGGTGGAAAAATTCCTTTTACAGGTACTTTTGCCAACTTTTCTACTGGCAGGGTGTATGATCAAATACGCCAATCGGTGGCTTATTCAAATAAAAATGTGAAAATTTGTGCTTCTCATGCCGGAATTACTTTGGGCGAAGATGGTGCTACACATCAAATTATGGAAGATATTGGTTTGATGAAAATGCTACCCAATATGGTGGTCATCAATCCCTGCGATTACAACCAAACCAAAGCAGCTACATTGGCAATTGCCGATTATGTTGGCCCCGTTTATTTGAGATTTGGTCGCCCTGTGGTTCCCAATTTTACTCCAGCGGATGAGACGTTTGAAATAGGCAAAGCTATTAAAATGAACGATGGAAAAGATGTTTCCATTTTTGCAACAGGACACATGGTATGGCACGCTCTCGAAGCAGCATACGAATTGTCGCTGCAAGGAATAAGCGCCGAAATAATAAATATTCATACCATTAAACCTTTGGATGAAAAGGCAGTCTTAGATTCTGTTGGAAAAACCTTGTGTGCTGTGATTGCCGAAGAACATTTTTTTAATGGAGGATTAGGCGATTCAATTGCACAACTTACCGCTCTCAACATACCAACGCCACTCGAATATGTGGCAGTGGATGATAAATTTGGGGAAAGCGGAACTCCAGCTCAATTAATGGAAAAATATGGACTTACAACGCAAAATATTATCGATAGAGCAAAAAAAGTTATCGGAAGAAAATAATTCCGACTCTATTATATTGCAAAATATTAAAGCCGAACATACAAAAATGTTCGGCTTTCGTATGTTGGTTGATACTTATAAAGAACAAATTTATTGGCAGGCTCGTCGAAACTTCGTTGTTCATGAAGATGCCGACGATGTGACTCAAAATGTTTTTATAAAAATCTGGAAAAACATTGATAAGTTTCGAGGCGATGCAAAATTAGCTTCGTGGATATATCGAATTACCGCCAATGAAATTATCAATTTTGTAAATAATAAAAATTATGCCCATAGTTTTCCAACAGATGAAATTGAAAAACTAGACGAAGCCTTTTCCTTGGAATATTTCTCGGGGGATGAAGTTGAAAAGGTATTTCAGAAAACACTCTTGAATTTACCTCCGCGCCAGCGATTGGTTTTTACAATGCGTTATTATGATGAAACTCCTTTTGATCAAATTGCCGAACAACTTGAACTGTCTACCGGTGCCGTGAAAGCTTCATACCATCATGCCGCTGAGAAGATTAAAAAGTGGATTGGAAAAGAATTTTAATAAAAAAGACATTCATAATTAAACCTTTTAAAAGAATATTAGTCAAAAGAATTGTAACACGTTTGAAAAATGGAGAAAATGAAAAATCAAAAAACACCTTTTAAAGTTCCCGATAACTATTTTGAGCAGCTGACCGAAACAGTTATGGAGAATGTGAAGACCCAAGAGCTCGGGTCGCCCAAAAAAAGTTTTTCGATGTGGGCTAAATACGCTTCTGCTGCGGCTGTTTTGATTTTTGTAATTTCTTTTGCCGCAATTAAATTGCAACAAGAGGAAACAATCGTTGTCGAATTGGACACGATTACTGAAATCAATAATTTTAGCCCCTCAGAGGATGTGTATATAGAGCCTCAAAATGGTGAATCCAAAGAGTTTTTATCTCAGGATGCTATTGATAATGATATCGTTGATTGGTCAACCTCTATGGATTTAGACGATGAAGAGTTTTACTTATTGATTAATTACTACTAAACTTAAAAATTATGAAAACAAACAAAATGATGGTGGTTTTATGTATGTCCTTTTTAATGATTACATCCCTCGATTTGGTGGCTCAAAGAGGAAATCGCCCAATGAATAGACAAGGGATGAATCAAAATGTCGATCGTCCAATGAATAGACAAGCAAATCTTAGGCAGCAAAGAGAAGATATTAATGCACAAAAATATCAACATGTGATCAAATTTTTGGAATTAACACCCACCGAAGCAGAGCAATATTTGAAAATCTCTTCTGAAGCCAAAACGAAAGAAAATGCAATGAGAGTTGATTTTAGAAAAGAAATGATTGACTTTAATGCTAAAAAATGGAATGAGTTGACCGACAAAGAAGCCGAAAAGATTTTGGTCATGCAAGAAACTCATTTTGATTTAAT
>JAQUHH010000230.1 GCA_028683685.1 Bacteroidales bacterium | reverse complement strand
GCTTTCATTGAGTCTAGTTTGGTTTTAAATGAAGCCTTTAATACGCCAATTGATACCTCAAATCAGTTCAATCTCTCTGATACTACTGCAATGTTTAATTCGATTGATAATATGATTAACAATCCAAATTTCGCATATAATCCATTAAATTCGACTTTTTTGATGATGAATCCTGATGTAGTGTCAAAATCATATAAATGCTTTGGTGATTATACAGAAATTAGGAAACATTATACAAGTTTGAGCCGAATGATAATGGATTTAACTTTTGAGGATACTCCGATACCTCATTATCCTAATCAACCTCCACCAAAAGCTGTAAATAAACATAATGTAACCGAAGTTTATTCAAGAAATTATGGTGCTGTATCGGGACCATTATCAGTAGGTTTGTCAAAATCTAGCAATTTTAGTCAGGTTCAATGTGACTTCATGGATTTAAATGGTGATAGATTTCCAGATGCAATAGGGCCTGCCAATGTCCAATACTCAAAGCCTCAAGGAGGACTGTCCACAGTGATCTTACCTCATTATGTTCCTAGTATGTTTGCACACATGAACGAATCTGAATCTATCGGTGCTGCTATTGGTGGATCATATGTAGAAACAAAGGAAGTAGTTTCTAATAATACTACACAACAAAAAAAATCGACTTCTACTGCTGCAACAATTTCAGGTAGCGGGGCAATATGTGAAGACAATACTATATATACATGGGTAGATGTTAATGGCGATGGATTACCAGACAAGGTTAATAATAACGGAGAAGTAGCTCTTAATCTTGGATATAAATTTAGCGAGCTTGAGGATTGGAATTTTGTCAATATTAGAAACGGAATTAGCATAAATGGATCATTAAGCATTGGATATTCAATGTGGAACGGTAGTTTTTCAGGAGGGTTGGGTGCAACTGAGTCGTGGAATAAAACAACATCTTCTCTTCAGGACATGAATGGTGATGGCTTGCCAGATATAGTATATCAAGAAGGTAACACCTTGAAAGTGTGTCTAAATTTGGGAGCAGAATTTAGTACTCCGATAACTTGGATAGATAACACCGATGATTATAGCAAAGGCTTAACAACTAATCAGTCATACAATGTTGCTGTTTCATTCGGATTTCCAATTCCACTTTTGGGAATTCCTTTCAAAATAGTCATTAATCCTAGTGCAAATTGGAGTGTAAGCGTTAATAGAAATTTAGTACAAATATCAGATTTAGATGGTGATGGATACCCTGACTATTTAAGTTCTAATGATAGTGAACATTTAAATGTCCGTTATTCAACCATTGGTAGAACAAACATGCTTAAACAGGTAAATAATCTTGCGAGTGGTTATTTCGCCATTGATTACACTCAAAGCAAAAACAGCTTTAAATCCCCACAACGAATGTGGGTAATGTCTGAGCTTAAAGTTTTTGATGGACATATAGGTGATGGTGTTGATTTAATGCGATATACTTTTGAATACGATAGTGCTGTGTATAGTAGATACGATAGGCAATCATTGGGATTTAAAACTGTAAAAACACATCAACATAAAACATCAAGTAGCCAAGTGGTTTACCGAACAACTACCGAAAAGTATCACAATGACGCCAAAAAATATTTGTTTAAAGGTTTGAAATATTATGATGAAATCGCATCTGCAAATGGTGAAAAGTTTATCGTGAATACATACAAGTTTGATCTAAAGGAAATTAATTCAGGTTTTGTTATTAATGATGCAAATGCTCATTGTATGGGGGCAGGTTATCCAGCTTTGAGTGAAAAATCAACTTTCTTTTATGAAGGGCAACAGAATTATCAAAAATCAGTAAGAGAAAGATATGAACATGGAACAAACGGTAATGTTATAAAATACTACTATGATGGAGAAATGACTTCGCCAAATAATGCAGAAAAATTTTATGCAGAAATCTATTATCATCCTGACATTGAGGGTGTAAACCTCTTATCCATCCCTGAACAAATTATAGTAAAGAACAATGTAGGTGCAGTTCTTCAAAAAAGGCAAACTGAAATAAATTATTTTAACGGTAGCGTTGATAAAATCAAAACATTTTATGATGACAATAACTTTGCCGATTATTTATTTACCTACTACTCCAATGGTAATTTACATACTTTTAGCAAACCACTTGATGTTAACAATGATAGGTACACTATTATATACCAGTACGACAATGTAGTACAACAATATCCAATTTCGGTTACTGATGTTATGGGATATTCATCATCTACTAATTACGACTATAAATGGGGTAGTGTTCTCTCAAGCATAGATATAACTGGAAACGAAATGCAGTATCAGTACGATTCAAGAAATAGGTTAATCTCTGTAAGAGGCCCTTATGAAATCGAGAACCATATACCTTATGCCATTAAACATCAATATTTTACACCTAATAACTCTGCTGCTCCAACTGTGCCTTGGGCAATGACAAAGCATTTTAATCCTGACTATAATGACGACATTATTACAATTACTTTTGCAGATGGTTTAGGGCGAATTGTACAAACTAAAAAAAGTTCAATAGTTTATAACCCAATAACCGATTATTACGACCCACTTATGACAGTGAGCGGCAAGGTAATTTATGATGATTTTGGAAGAGTAGTGGAACAATACTATCCCATAACCGAAACACTTGGCAATGAGACAGTATTTAATCCTAATTTTGACGGTGTTAATCCTACTGTTTTAAAATACGACATACTCGATAGAAAGACACAAACTATATTGCCTGACAATGTTACAGAGAACATAAGTTATGATATTCAGAATGATGCCTACAATAAAAAACAATTTCAAACCACAATTGTTGATTTTAATCAAAAATCGACAGTTATATATACTGATTTTAAAGGACAAAAAACATCAATAACAGATCCTTTACAAAACGTTACAAAATTTAACTATAGTCCAATAGGATTAATGACAGAATCGTATGATCCAGAAAATATTCAAACAAAATATTTTTATGACATTGCTGGCAGATTAACATGTCGAATACATCCCGACGCAGGACAAACTTCATACACGTATGATAAAACAGGCAAAGTGTTATCAATGAAGACACAAGATTTAGACAATCGAAATGTAGAAATTAATTACGAGTATCATTACAACCAGCTCATCTATACTTCCTACCCCGACAACCCCGAAATGAACGTAAGATATACTTATGGCGATCCAAGTTCGGGCAATCAGGCGGGGCGTTTGCTCTATCAACAAGATGCCACAGGTTTACAAGAATTTTCTTATGGAAAATTGGGCGAACTTATTAAAAATGTTCGTACCTTTGTGTTGCCCGAACAATTTGTTTATACTTTTACTATGGAATGGCAATACGATACTTGGAATAGAATTAGGCAAGTTACATATCCCGATGGAGAGATAGTTGGATACAACTACGACAGAGCCGGTATGATTGACCAAGTATATGGTGTAAAAGGAAATCAAACTTTTAATTATGTAAATAGGCACGGTTATGATAAGTTTGGCAACAAAAATATGATGCAATATTCCAATGGCATTACAACCTTCTATGAATACGATAATGTTCGTCGTCGTTTAACAAGACTTGTAGGAAAAGATTCGTATGGCGATAGAATACAAGATATTACGTACACTTACGATGCTGCCAACAACATTACTAAAGTTGAGAAATCTGCCGAAAGAGGTGTGGGAGGAGTTCCTTATTCTACAACCATTACATATCAGTATGACGATTTGTACAGAATGACTTGTTCGGGTGGTTTGATGTTGTATAACAACAATGGGAATTACATGTTTAAGATGTGTTTAGCTTATTCGCCATCGGGAAATATTTCAACCAAACAGTTAGATTCTGAAATTTTGACAGTGAATGGAGATGAAAATAAATTTTATTATTTCAATTATGCTTATCAAGGAACGCAACCTCATACATTATCAAGTTTAAGATACGATAATGGGGAGAAGTTGTATGAATGGACACCCAATGGCAATATGCAAAAAGAGGAAGATTTTTATAGTGGCTCGTTGGTAGCAACACGAAAAATGCATTGGGATGAAGAAAACCGTTTGACGACCCTTTTGGATGTTGATAAAACTTTAAATTATTACACCTACGATGCTGCTGGCGAACGCACTTTGAAGCTCACTGGCAATTTTGAAGAGATGAACATTAACGGACAATACAATATAAATGCTTATAATTTAAACACTTACACGCTTTATA
>JAQUHH010000229.1 GCA_028683685.1 Bacteroidales bacterium | reverse complement strand
TATAGTATGTCGCTTTTTAGAATCGAAAGAGATTTTCAATTACTTGGTAGATGTTGGAGGAGAAATTATGGCAAAAGGATACAAACCTTCCAACGAAGAGTGGACTGTGGGCATTGAAAAACCAGCCGACAATAAATTTGCCGAACGCACTATTTTTGCAAAAGTTTCAATTTGCAATAAGGCTATTGCAACATCTGGAAATTATCGAAAATACTATGAAAGAGACGGGAAAAAATATTCTCATACCATAGACCCACATTCGGGATATCCAGTTGTGCACAATTTATTAAGTGCCACGGTGATGGGAGAAAATGCGGGCATAGCAGACGGATATGCAACTGCATTTATGGTAATGGGAATGGAAAAAGCACTTGATTTTTTGAAAAACAATCCTGATAAAAACTTAGATGCCTATTTCATTTATACAGATGAAATAGGCACCTTGAAAAGTTTTGCTACAGAAAACTTAGCAAAATCGGTTGTGGAAATTAACTAAACTATAAAAACATTTTACTGATTTTCATTTTTGCATTTTTGATTTTCATCACCATGACAACCACAAGAAACGTTATTACCATTCGCATCAACAGAACTGCATGACTTCGTAAACTGTCCATCTTTTTTGACAAACATTTTAATAGCAATCGCTGCAATTGCAATTCCGACTATGATGACTGATAATAAAATTAGCTTTAGCATTATTCGTGATTTTATACAAAGTAAAATATTATCAAAAACCTTGCCAAAAAACACAAGAAGAATATCTTTTACTTGAATAAGCAAAAGTCACTGATAAGCAATAAAATACACCAACAAAGCAAAACAGAAAGCAACAATCGTGCCAAAAAGAATAATCTAAAAATACAATAAATTGAACAAATTTAATATTTAGAGGTTTAACTTGAAACAATAAAACAAACATTTATGCTAACAGAAGTCCTTGTACCTAGTCCCGGCGAATCTATTAATCAAGTAATTATTTCCAAATGGCTTGTAGAAGACAATCAGTTTATAAATATAAACACCGACATTGCAGAAATTGACTCAGACAAAGCAACTTTAGTCATAAGTTCAGATGTTTCTGGAATTATTCACATTCTAATTCCAGAGGGAGAAACCGCAGATGTAGGTAGAGTTATTGCACAAATTGAACAAAGCGAAGCTCATACTCAAACAACGACCCACAACAATGCATCAATAGAAGATTCAGAAGAATCCTCCATCTTATCCAGTAATGAACCTGCTATTTCTTTAGAAAGAACTGAAAATAGTGATATAAAGCTCACTCCCTTAGCCAATAGCATTCTGGAAAAAGAGGGAATAGACAAGATTACTATTTTGGACTTCATCCATTCAAAAAAAATAAATGCACAACAAGTTTTAAGAATCAATGAGGAGATTCAAGCACAAGCCCATGATTCGATAACAGAATTAAGCAGAAAAGTGGAAAGAAAAAAACTCAGCCCGCTCCGATTGAAGCTTTCGGAAAGACTCGTTTCTGTAAAAAACGAAACAGCCATGCTCACCACTTTTAATGAAATTGACATGAGCTATTTATTAGACATTAAAACAAGATTTAATCAAGAATACAAAGATCAAATAGGATTTAATATTGGCTTAATGTCTTTTTTTACCAAAGCAGCGAGCATTGCTTTAAAAAAATTTCCTCAAGTAAACTCCCAAATTGAGAACAATGAACTTATTTCTTTTAACTACTGTGATATTAGCATTGCGGTTAGTTCCCCAAAAGGACTTGTAGTTCCTATCGTTAGAAATACTGAATTAAAAAATATTACAGAAATCGAAAAAGAGATAAAGCAACTAGCCATTAAAGCAAAAGAGAATAAACTTAGTATTTCCGAGATGAATGGAGGCACATTTACCATAAGCAATGGGGGTGTTTTTGGCTCCATGATGTCAACTCCCATTATCAACCCACCCCAAAGTGCAATTTTGGGCATGCATAATATTATCGATCGCCCCATTGCTTTTAATGGACATGTTATTATACGCCCCATGATGTATGTTGCCTTATCTTATGACCATCGAATTATTGATGGACAAGAATCAGTAAGTTTTTTAAAAACAATCAAAGAATTAATTGAAAATCCTCTATCTTTGATGTTTGAAGGTAAAAATCCTTTCAAAAAGTTACTGAGTATAGATTAAAAATAAAAAACATGCGTCTCACCATTGATGTTCTCGTTATTGGCTCCGGTATAGCTGGATTGAGCTATGCATTAAAATTAGCCAAAGAAAATAAAGTTATTCTCATCACCAAAGATCAAGCAGAAGAAACTTCTACTCGCTATGCGCAAGGCGGAATTGCAGCCGTAATGTACGACCCTGACTCGTACGAAAAACACATTAACGACACCATGATTGCTGGAGATGATCTTTCCGACCCCAACATTGTAAAAATTACAATTTCTGAATCCAAAGATAGGGTGAAGGAATTAATTAAATGGGGAGTCGATTTTGACAAACAGCCAGGCGGAAGATATGATTTAGCTAAAGAAGGTGGACATTCCGAATACAGGGTACTGCATCACAAGGATTCTACAGGAATGGAAATTCAAGAAAAACTATATATTGCTGCCAAAAATCATCCCAATATTACTATATTAGAAAAGTATTTTGCAATAGAAATCATCACCCAACATCATTTAGGAATAGAAATAAACCGCCGTTCAAGCGACATTGTCTGCTATGGTGCTTATGTACTTAACCCAAATTCAGGGAAAATTGATACGATATTATCTCGTTGTACAATGATATCCACTGGCGGAGCCGGTCATGCATACAACAACACAACCAATCCAAAGGTTTCTACAGGGGACGGAATTGCGATGGCATACAGAGCAAAAGGATTTGTTAGAGGAATGGAATTTGTTCAATTTCACCCAACAGCCCTTTATAATCCAAGCGAAAAACCCTCTTTTCTCATCACCGAAGCTTTGAGAGGTGCAGGGGCTATATTAAAAGATTATCAAGGTCATGAATTTATGCACAAATACGACTCACGAGGCTCTCTTGCTTCTAGGGATATCGTTGCCAGAGCCATAGATAATGAAATGAAAATCAGTGGTGAAGATCACGTTTATTTGGATGCCAGACATATCCCATCAAATACAATGATTATGCATTTTCCAAATATCTATGCTAAATGCTTACAAATTGGAATTGATATTTGCAAAGATTTAATTCCTGTTGTACCTGCTGCTCACTACCTTTGTGGTGGCATTGCTACAAACGAATTGGGTGAAACAGGAATTAAACACCTTTTCGCTTCTGGCGAATGTGCTTCTACGGGCTTACACGGGGCTAACAGACTTGCCTCCAATTCACTTCTTGAATCCCTCGTATTCTCACACAGAGCAGCTCTAAAAACAGACTCCATAATACATAACATAAATCATGAACATATGATTCCCGATTGGGATGATGAAGGAACTGTTCTAAACGAAGAAATGATTTTAATTACTCAAACAAAAAAAGAACTACAAAACATAATGAGTAATTACGTAGGAATAGTCCGATCTAATTTACGACTTAACAGAGCTTTAAAAAGACTGGAAATTATATACAAAGAAACGGAAGAGCTTTTTGTTCGGTCGATTGTTACTCAAGAAATTTGCGAATTACGAAATCTAATTCAAATTGGATACATTATTATCAAACAAGCCATGGAGCGAAAAGAGAGCCGTGGTTTACATTTCAATATTGATTACCCCAAAGTAGACAGAAACAAACTTATATAACATGGCAAACATCCTCTCCGTAAAAGGCATATCACCAAAACTTGGAAAAAACATTTATATATCAGAAAACGCCACAATAACAGGAGATGTTACTTGTGGCGACAACTGTAGTTTTTGGTTTAATAGCGTCGTTCGAGGAGATGTTCATTCGATACGAATTGGCAACTATGTAAATGTACAAGATGGAGCAATTATTCATTGCACCTATCAAAAACACAAAGTAGAAATAGGGAATCATGTTTCAATTGCCCACCGAGCGATTGTTCATGGATGTACAATTCACGATTATGTTTTAATTGGTATGGGTGCAATTGTAATGGATGGTGCCATTATTGAAAGCAATTCTATAATTGCAGCGGGAGCCATTGTAACACAAGGAACCGTAGTCCCTTCAGGCACACTGTATGCAGGAATTCCCGCAAAAAAAATCAAAGATTTAGAAGAAAATCAAATCAGAGACCAAATAATGAGAATTTCTGAAAGTTATCCGAA
>JAQUHH010000228.1 GCA_028683685.1 Bacteroidales bacterium | reverse complement strand
TCGCTCTTCCATAAAAGAAGAAGTGATGTAGCTCTCCTTGGAAACAAAACGAGAAGGCTTGATATTAAACTTCGTATCAAATGGAGCAATCGGAGTTTTGAGAAGTTCGGCATGAAAAACAGCTTGGAAATACCCATTGCACCAATCGTTAATATCCTCTCTTTTAATGGTTTCCAAAAAATATCTTGAATTTGGAGAAATAGAACCAAAATCAAATCCCACATAGGATTTATCATCATTTCTTAAAAACAGATTGTAAATTACATCATAGGAAGTTTTATTGACCACATAAACATCGATCAAATCTTTAAGCAACCACACTTGGTCATGCGGAATAAACGCAAGGTATAGTCCATTTTTATTTGGATTTAAAGAAGTGTATTTCCGCAATGGAATTTCCCGTTCAAAATCGTCCTCTGAATCGGATTCAAAAGTCGTTTCTGGAGTCTCATTTCTAATAGAGTCCGAAGATTTATAGTCTACATTAAAAGCTTTAGCACCGCTTTCGTACTGCACTGCAGGAATGATTTCGGAAGTGCTTACTGGATATTCAAAGCCCTCTTCAATGGCTACAAGAACCATGGTTGGACTGGTTATCTTTGTAATTATTCCACCACCCACATCATTTAAAAATTTTACTTTATCGCCTATTTTATATTTCATATTTATTGTTTTTTTAATCTGTTTATAATTTTTTTCTAATATACAATATAAAACCAAGTATTAATTTGAAATTGCGTTTAATTTCACCATTTTCAACATTTCTCCTCTTTAAAAAATCTAAATTTTAAATAATTCAAGAAAAAACCATGTTTATAATAGTTTTCAGCGAAAATGAGCTATTTGAATTCATTTTTGTATATTTGTATTCACATGCAAAAATACAACAATTCAACTAGAAGCAACAAAACAAAGTAAAATATAGATGAAACCCTTGGAACAAAAAATCGGCATTCTCCTCGCAATCATTATCTTATTCCTCAGCGGAATGATAATTATTTCTTGCACAAAAGAGAATCCGATTGAACCCACAGTGTTTAAAACGACTCCTTATGAGATGAATTTGCCTCATTATTTTCCCAATCGTTTAAACATTCCAGACGATAATCCGATGACGGTGGAAGGAGTGAGACTTGGACGATACCTATTTTATGACGGACGCTTACGTGGATATACAGGCAGCGAACCCGATTCACTGATGAGTTGTGGCACTTGTCACCTTCAAGAATATTCTTTTGAATGTGGAATTGATCATCCCAAATATATTGGCGGATACACACATGGAGTTACCGGCACTCCAACCCCACATGTGATGCTTCCCTTAATCAACATTGTTTTTAATCATGAAGGATATTTTTGGAATGGGTTAATCCATTCCAGCAATCCACAACCCAACAGACAAACCTTAGAAGATATTGTAGTTATGGGCATTCTTGCTCCACACGAAATGAACAGCACAGTGGAGAGAGCAGTTGCGGCTATACAAAGTATTTCGATGTATCCTCCGATGTTTGAAGCCGCATTTGGAACACCCGAAATAAATATCAACCGCATCAAAAAGGCAATTTCTCAATTTACCAGATCCTTGGTTAGCTACAATTCAAAATTTGATAGATATCTCCGTGGGGAAGAACAGCTCACAGATTCTGAATTAAAAGGATACATTCTCTTTACCACCGAAGAAGGAGCCGATTGCTTTCATTGTCATGGTGGCGGTGGCAATCCACTTTTCACCACTAACTTATTCTATAACAATGCAAAAGACAGCATTTTTAACGACCCTCGCGATCGTTTTGCGTACACTGGCAAAGAAAGTGACAAAGGAGCATATAAAGCCACCACTTTAAGAAATATTATATTTACAGCACCCTACATGCACGATGGTCGCTTTAAAACTTTAGATGAAGTCATTGATTTTTACAATGATGGACTTATCATGTCGCCCTATGTTAACACGCTCATGCACAAAATCAATGATGGTGGTGCTAAATTATTGCCTTCCGAAAAAAACGACTTGAAAAACTTTATCCTTACGCTCACTGATAATGATTTCATCACCAACCCTGCTTTTTCAAAACCAACAGACCTACCCTAATGAAATTTTTGATTTTAGCTTTCTCTCTTTTTGTCTTACTTTCTTGTGAACAGCAAAAAGAGAAAAAGACCATCAATGATGCAAAAACAATTAAGCAAAAATTGATTGACACTGCAACAGTAGAAACAATAGAGTCTATTCAAATTGTTAAGAAAGACACCAATCAAATAATAACAAGCACACAAAATCGTCCCAAAAGAGTCATTGATTCTATGGATGAGTACCAAAGTTACATTGAAAAATTTCCAGATCATGCCATGGTTAATCTGTCTGAATATATTCCAAAAATCAGCATTGATTTAAGATATGCACATTACGATAATATTTTTAATACTGTTTTGTACACCCAAGAAGAGGTTTTTTTAAATATTAAAGCAGCGGAAGCTCTTAAAAACATTCAACAAGAAATTGCAAATGACGGATACGAACTCGTAATTTGGGATGCCTATCGCCCCTATTCTGTAACTGTAAAAATGTGGAATTTAATACGAGACAAGCGATATGCTGCCACCCCACAAAAAGGGTCGAGGCATAACAGAGGCATGGCCGTTGATATTACTTTGAAAGAAATAAATGGAGAATATCTTGAAATGCCAACTACGTTTGATGATTTTTCAAAAAAAGCCTCTCCACTTTATCAAAATCTACCCCAAAATGTAAAAGAGAACAGAGATTATCTAATTTCAAAAATGGAAAAACATGGTTTTAAAGTCCTCAACTCTGAATGGTGGCACTTTGATTATCAAAACTGGTATTCAATGCCGATTTTAGATATTCCTTTTGAAAAGATGAAGGGAGTTGAAAGCAGGTAAAAGGGAAAAGGGAAAAGGAGAAAGTTTCCTGACGGCAAACAAAAGAGGTGACTGAGTGACAGGTGGACAGTTCCGAATTGCAAAAAATCTTTGATTTTTTTAGCAATTCGAGTCCCGCAAGCGAGGATTAAAAAATCCTCGAAAAATTTCAAAAATCATAGATTTTTTATTTTTCGGGAGTGACTGAGGTTCCTAGGGCGGATTAAAAGACAATTAAGAATTGGGTGACTGAGTGACAGGTGGACAGGTGGGCAAGTGGGCAGGTGGGCAAGTGCCTGACGGCAGAATAAAGACAATTAAGAATTGGGTGACTGAGTGACAGGTGGACAGGTGGGCAAGTGGGCAGGTGGGCAAGTGGACAGGTGCCTGACGGCAGAATAAAGACAATTAAGAATTGGGTGACTGAGTGACTGATCAGGTGGGCAACAATGAAGAATTACGAATTAAAACAAGGTGAAAAAAAAGAGATTCCGTAAAAAACATTGAGTTTATTGCATTTAAATCATAAAAAAAGTCCGCTAAAATTAGCGGACTTTTTTTGAAAATTAAATTGAATACTATTCAATCACTAGTTTTTCGACATAGGACTGATTCGTTGTAACAACTTTTACGAAGTAAACGCCAGGAATAAGATTCAAAGAAACTTCTTCGATCGTATTTCCATCGGTATAGATATTTTTGGCAGCAATTACACTTCCTTTGGTATCATAGATTTGGTAAACAACTTTACCATTGATATTATTGAAGTTGATATTAAACATACCATTATTGGGGTTTGGATAAACACCAATGCTGGTCATTTCGTTTTCATCAATGCTGCTTACAATATCTACCGTAATCACAAATTCACAAGAATTAGAACATCCTGTAGTTGCGTCTGTATAATCGTAAACAACAGTGTACGATCCATTATCCAATGATGAAGGGTCAAAAGCACCTTCTGCCACTCCTACTCCACTGTAGGTCCCACCAGCGGGAGTTGCACCACTAAGTGCAACAACATTGGATTCTGTAACCGTGAAGTCAGCAGGACAAGCAACTTCTGGAAGTGCATGAACCGTAACTGTGGCCGTAACTTCTAAGGATGTTAGGGGATCAGTTTGAATAACCCCAACAGGTAATTCAAAAACTCCTGTTGCAATATAATCTGCAGGAATAGTAGCGTCGTATGAAGCAATTGTCCATGTTAAACCCACAACATGTTCAGCATTATCTGAATCTGTGATTGTAATTTGTGGGGCAAGAGCTGCAATTGCAGTTGCTTCAGCTTCGCCTTGACAAACGCTTACATTGGCAACATTATTATTGATATCGATTTGATTGATTTGTGGAAGTATGTCTACAGTAAAATCATCAATGGATAAAT
>JAQUHH010000227.1 GCA_028683685.1 Bacteroidales bacterium | reverse complement strand
CCAGAAGTGATTTTGTTTTCCTATCGCTACACACGTCTGATTGAAATGATGAAAGATAAAAATGCCGATCCAGAGAAACTTCAAAAAGCAATTAATATCTACAAAGATCAATTGGATGAATATTTTAAAGATTATTCGGCAGATATTGATAAAAAAATGATGGCAGAACTTTTAGTTATGTTTAATACCAATGTAGAAAAATCACAAGTTCCACAAGTGGTAAAAAATACAATTCAAAAAGGGAAGAAGAACATGCAAAAGTACATCGATGGCTTGTATGCTAAAAGTATTTTTGTCCAACGCGAAAAATTAGAAAATGCTTTGAATAAAGGAAACGCGAAAGCTTTTGAAAACGATCCTTTGTATAAATTATCAAAAGATTTAATGGAAGCATATTTTGCATTTAATGATGATTATTCCAAAAAGGAAGAATTGCTTGCAAAAGGAAATCGTCTATTTGTTAAAGGGCTTATGGAAATGCATCCCGACAGTAATTTTTATCCAAACGCCAACTCTACCATGCGTTTAACTTATGGTAAAGTACTTGATTATTCGCCTCGTGATGCGGTTCATTATGATTATTTTACTACTTATCGCGGTATTTTAGAAAAAGAAGATCCCAGCAAACGAGAATTTAATGTGTTTGAAAAACACAAAAAAGCTTTGTTGGACAGAGATTTTGGTCCGTATGCACCACATGGTGATTTACGAATCGATTTTATCAGCAATAACGATATTACCGGTGGCAACTCAGGAAGTCCAGTAATCAATGGTGAAGGTCACTTGGTAGGCTTGGCTTTTGATGGAAACTGGGAAGCCATGAGCGGTGATATATCTTTTGAACCCAAATTACAACGCACCATTAGTGTTGACATTCTGTATGTTTTATACGTAATTGACAAATATGCAGGAGCGGATCATTTAATTAAAGAGTTGACGCTCGTGAAATAAATTAAAATCATTTCTAACACTAAAAAACAGCTTCATAAAATTATGAAGCTGTTTTTTATTTTCTGATCGGAATATATTTCAATCTAAAAGAAAGTATGCGATTCAGAATTATAAAATCTTTGATTTTGAAATACGTTAAAAAAACTTTCCTCACAAAATTTATAAAACAAACTATTCTTGTTGTGGCTTTGGTCTTTCGCCACTCATTCCGGGGATATAAACGGGTTTGGGGCGATAATCTTCCATAAAATAGGCATATAAAAATCTTGACAGCTCCTCACTGGCAAGCATGGCTGGATATTGGATAATTTTGCCCTCAGCATCCAGCAAAACTTGAGCTGGAAAAGCATGAATATCAAAAGATTTCACCCATTCATAGTTATTTCCAAAGCTTAAAATGGGCCAATCGAACTGTGGAAAACGGTTTACAAAATGATATAGTTTTGTGGTATTAATATCCATAGAAACACTGATAAACTCAATCTTTCCCTCAAAATCCTTTTTTACTTTTTGAATAGCAAACATCTCAGCAATGCAATCGCTACAATCCACAGAAAAAAACTGAATATAAAGTGGCTTTCCTCGGTATTTGTCAATCGAAATTGTATTTCCAGATAAATCTTTGAGATTTTTAGCCACAGGAATATTTCCAACTGATTGTTTTACAAGAAATTCAATCATATTATTAGCAATTTTGCGATGCTCTTCAAACTTCGTTGTTTCTGCCAATTTCAATAATAACAAAATAATATTGCTCTGATTGGTTCCAATAATATTATACATTTCGGAAAGGTTTTTAATCAAAACCAATTCACGGATCATTTCATTCACCAGAAGCGGATCTTTTCCTAAATAATCAAGCAATTCAAAGTAGCTTCCTGTTTCATTAATCAGTTCGTCCAGTTTATTTTTCGGAATATTAGAATTGGCACTCTGAATATATCGAGTAAAAAATTCATTAAAAAACTGCATGTATGCAAGATTGTTATAGTAAATCTCAATATCGGTTAAATAATCAGCATAAAGTTCTGTAGTCATCTTAGAACGCTGGATAAAGTCTACTTGAGCAAAACGATAATGCATATAAATTTTAAAATATGGATTATTGATGTATCCAAACTTTTGATCCAAAATAGTTTTTAGAAGTTGAAGCGTTTCTACACTGCGGGCATAATAAATTTTAGAAAAATTATTATCGCTCGAAAGAAAATTTTCTATAGTTTCTTCTACGTCCACAACAAAAGACATCAAATTATTGCTTTTCGGTTCCAAAATTTCGACCCACATTGGGACTTCAGAAACTGTAATTTCAGTTGGATTAATATAAATAGAATCTACACTAAACTCCAGTTTGTAATTTTTATCAGGTTCTATTAATACTTGTCCATTAATAAAGTTAATTTCAAAAAAGAGATAAACAGGACTACGAAAATTGAGTTCAAACTCAAAATTTCCTGTTTTGTCAATTTCCACCGTTTTGATGGTAGTAATTTTATAACTGATTAAATCGTCATAGGTATTAATCCGCATAGTTTGACTAGGGGCAAACGCAGCTTTTCCTGAAATTTTGGATTGACAAAAAACAAAAAAACCAACCTGCATGAATATCAGAAATAAAATGAACCTTTTTATCATAAAAAGTATGTTGTTTAATAGTAACGAAACGCCAAAACTTTTATTTTAACGAAATTTAGAAATCCGAAATTGCCTTGGGTACAAATCCACTAATATCCCCCTTATTCTTATAGATTTCACGAACAATGGTTGAAGTGATAAAACTATATTCGGGAGCCGTCAGCAAAAACACCGTTTCAAGTTCTGGAAATAGGGTTTTATTGCTATGTGCTATGCTTCTTTCATACTCAAAATCAGCCGTTGTTCGAAGTCCACGAAGCAGATAATGGGCTTTTTTTTGTCGACAAAAATCAACCGTTAATCCTTGGTAAGATTCCGTTTTAACTTTAGGATATTGAGCAAACGTTTTTTCAATCATCAAAAGTCTTTTTTCAACACTAAAAAGAGCATTTTTGGAACTATTTTCGCCAATGGCAATAATAATTTCATCAAAAAAAGGCATTGCCCTTAATATAATATCATAATGACCCAAAGTAAAAGGATCAAATGAACCCGGAAAAATTGCAATTTTCGTCATGATATTTTTTTGCTAAAATACATTTTTTTACAATGTTACCCAATGAAAAACAAATGATAATTTATAATCAGCAAAAAACAAATTCAATCTTCTTTGCAAAAGGACAACTTACAAACTTATTCTCCACTTACAATTTTCACAACAAAATGACCTACTTTAATAATGTCATTTTCTCGTATTTTTTTTCGTTTTTGAAATTCTGCTATATTATTTAACAAAACCTCACCCTCTGTTATCATTGTATTGGCATGACCTCCTGTTTCGGCAATACCTAATAATTTGAGAAGTTTATTAAGCTCTATAAACTCTGATTTTAAAATAAATTCTTCCATAATATTTTTTTATTATCTGCAATAAAAACTTCATATTTTCATGCAAACACTATTTTTCAAACATCATTCTTTCTATATATTCCCGATAATCATCCATTGCTAAATTTATTAATTCATGAGCTTGCTCTTTGCTATAAATTTGCGAAATCTCACAGCTTTGAGACAATTCTCCTGGCATCTGTTTGTAGGTTAAAAAATAGTGTTTCAAACGATTTACAACCGTTTCTGGTATTTCAGAAATATCTTTATAATGTGAATACAAAGCATCGTCTTTTAAAACAGCAATAATTTTATCATCCGCCTGATTTCCATCAATCATTTTGAAACCACCAATGGGGATTGCTCTAGCCAAAACATCGCCGTGTGCTACATCTTTTTCGGTTAAAACACACACATCGAGAGGGTCTCCATCTCCAACAATATCTGGATTATTCAAAGCTTTCGCACTATAACTACCAACTCTCTTTCCACAATATGTTTGGGGAATAAAACCATACAAAGCAGGCAAAATACTAGAGAATTTTTGAGGACGATCAATGGTGAGATAACCCGTAGTTTTATCCACTTCATATTTTACAGTATCGGTTGGAACCATTTCAATAAAACAGGTCAATTCGTCGGGAGCATTTTCGCCAATTTCAACACCGTGCCAAGGGTGAGATTTATGACGTAACCCCAACAACTTACCAATAGGATCAATCGAAATTTTTGCCATAATTATTTTTTTTTATCAGTACTGACCGAGTAAATTTTTAAAAAAAATAGGGCTACTTCCATAAGGTTTCACCCTAATGTCGTAAATTTGTTTTGCTAAAAATAAAAAACGACATGAGCAAAGATATAAATAAAAATTTAG
>JAQUHH010000226.1 GCA_028683685.1 Bacteroidales bacterium | reverse complement strand
TTAAACTCTTCATTTAAGGTTCTAGCAATGGACTCACTCACCAATCCAAAACCTTGTCTTAAAACAATATCGCCATCTTCCAAAAGAGCTATCTCTTCCTTAGACAAGCGATATCTATTATAAAATTGTTCCTGCTCGCTTTTATATTCATAAGCAAACAGGAACAATATTACTAATACTATTACTAATACAATAAAAAGAATAATTTTAATGGATTTTCTTTTCACTGTATTCGTTGAAATTATTCAGCAACTACTTCTTCAGCAACTACTTCACCTTCAACTGGTTGTTCTTCCATTTCTTCTTCCATATCCATTCCTTCTTCAGGATTTTCTTTTGTTTGAACAACTAACCATTTATCATTTTCTTTAACTAGGTTAAGAGTTTCTGCTTCTTCTTTTTCACCAGTAACAACCATACAATTACAAACTGCTTTGTCTTCAGTGATTTCACATTTCATGTCTTTAATTTCAACTTTTGCACTAGCTGCTTCTTTTTTAGCATCTTCACCGGCCATTCCAGCCATTTGAGCTAAGAAATCGATAGTTGCTTTAGAATCTTCAGTTACAAATTCTTTCGCTTTTTCAAAATCCATTTTCGCAATGTTTGTCAAATAAGCTTCTGCTGTTGCATCAGGAGTATTTGATTTTTTACATGAGTTGAAAGAAACAACTGCAACGAAAACGAAAACTAAACTTAATACTTTTTTCATGTTTTTTGTTTTAAATTGATAATAGTTTAATTATTTTCCACTGCAAATATCATAATAATAATTGAACTAACAATGAAATTATTTGTTTTTTTTCAAAATACATTCAATAAATAACATCCATGAATTTATACACAAAATATAATGAGCTAAAAACCAGCTTAATACACTCAGAAAACGGAAATTTAAATAATAAAATTAATTCAGAAAAATTCAGAAAAATTGCTAAAAATCTTTTAATTTCTCCTCAAAAAAAACCTTTACGCATAAGTTCTGTAACTTTGATATTATATAACAAAGATCATGAAACTCAATCATTATTTATCAAAAGAGCTACTTATAGCGGCTACCATAGCAACCAATATGCACTTCCGGGCGGGAAAATGGAAAAATCAGACATCACTACAGCTCAAACTGCCATTCGGGAAACGCACGAAGAGCTAGGCATAGTGATGAAACCTCAAGAAATTATAGGACAATTAGACCCCATAATAATACCCATAAGCAATTATATTGTTTTTCCCTTTGTCGCGTTTCTGGAGTATGCTCCCGAAGTTAAACCAGATAATATCGAAGTTGAAAAATGCTACCACTACCCTATTTCTGAATTATTTTCACCCGATTCGGAAATTCAAACAGAAGTAAATATTAACAACACGCTTGTAGAAGTATCTGCGTACAAAATTCAAAATCAGATTATTTGGGGTGCCACCGCCATAATGCTCTATGATTTTAAAAATAGATTGAAAAATATTGGAAAAATCCTATAAAAATACAGATTCCAACTTCTACAAAATAATAATGCATCCTACATACATTCACTATGCCTTAAAATAAAAAAGCCATTTTTTTCATCATACTTTTCAGAACAATAAAAAAAATGGCATTTATTTCACGAATACAAATCAGTTTACAATCACATCAAAACTTCCAATCATGATGGATTTATGAACCCTTAATGCGGAAGCATATCCCAATATTAATTTCATTCTAATTTTAGAGACTTCCATTTTACTAAGTTCTAACTGAACGTTTTGTGATTTCTTTGGTAAAAAAGTTAAATTTTGAATCATAGGCAGTATAAATTTATTTTGGTTTTCATTTATAAAACGAAAAGTTTTTCTCTATATTGCATAAACAAAAAAAAAACCGCAGAAAGTATTATTATTCCTTTCTGCGGACACAAAAACCATTCATTATCAATAACTTAATACAATTTCTTTTTCATCAATAATTTTTCTCAAATTAATTAATGCATATCTCATTCTACCCAATGCGGTATTAATGCTTACGTTGGTTTGTTCGGCAATATCTTTGAAACTCATATCTTGATAATGCCTCATATACATTACTTCTCTTTGTTCTTCGGGTAAATAATCCAACAAACTTTTAACATCAGAATGAATTTGATCTCGCACCATTTTATCTTCGACTGATAATTCTTGACCATAAAGCACATCAAAAATATCGAAAGTATCATTATTCTCCATCATCGGCATTCTATTATTCCTTCGAAAATGATCGATGCTCAAATTATGAGCAATTCGCATTACCCATTGAATAAATTTACCCTCTTCGTTATACTTTCCAGATTTAATGGTATGGATTACTTTCAAAAAAGTATCCTGATGAATATCTTCGGCGATATCCCGATTATTAACAATCATCATTATATAAGCAAAAACTTTTTTGCTATGACGATGAACCAATACTTCAAACGAAGCATTATTACCTTCAATATATTCTCTGATTAATTGATTATCAATTTTCTCATGATCTTTCATGACAGACTCCTTCCTTATTTGTTATGTTGAAAAGAGTAGAAATTTAATCGATAATCCTCCTTGTTTAAATGATAGATAATGCAAAAATACAACATTATTTTAGATTTGTCAAGTATTAATTGTGTATTTTTGCAAACTAATACAAGTGAACACTAGCTATATGACTGATTATGAGCGATAAAACTTTTGAAAAAAAAAATTGCATACAAATAAAAGGGGCACGTGTAAACAACCTAAAAAATATTGATTTAGAAATTCCTCGCAACAAATTTGTTGTCATTACAGGTCTATCTGGTTCTGGTAAGTCTTCTCTGGCTTTTGACACGCTTTATGCGGAAGGACAAAGGCGCTATGTAGAGAGTTTGAGTTCATACGCTCGTCAGTTTTTGGATCGCATCAGCAAACCAGAAGTAGACCTCATTGCGGGCATTCCACCCGCCATTGCCATTGCACAAAAAACCAATACACGAAATCCTAGATCTACCGTTGGAACTTCTTCCGAAATATACGAATATCTCAAATTACTTTTTGCACGTGTTGGAAAAACGTACTCCCCTATTTCTGGACGCATCGTAAAAAGACAGATTGTTGAAGATGTATTAAACCACATCGAGAGTCAAAATAATGAAAGTCAGATTTATATTTTAACCAATATTATTCCCAAACAAAGTCGTACTCTAAAAGAAGAACTTCAAATTTTAATTCAAACTGGATACAGTCGACTATATGACAAAAACGAGATTATTCGGATTGAAGATTATATAGAGACTTTAAAGCCTACAAAAACGCACGCCAAATTACTAATCGACCGAATTAAAAGAAGCAATTTACAAAAAGAGATGAGCCGTGTTGCCGATTCCGTTGAAACAGCTTTTTACGAAGGCATGGGTTCCTGCTCTATTTTGTGCAAAGATAAATCGACAGAAAACATAACAGAATTCAACAATCAATTTGAAATGGACGGCATTGTGTTTGAGGAACCAAATGTTAATCTTTTCAGTTTCAACAATCCATATGGTGCATGCAAAACCTGTGAAGGATTTGGAAGCACTATTGGAATTGACGATGATTTGGTTTTCCCTGATCGTACCAAATCCATTTTTGAAGATGCCATTGCTTGTTGGAAATTCGAAAGTACAAAAGAGTGGAAAGACAAACTGATAAAAAACGCATACCACTTTGATTTTCCATTACATCGAGCCATTGAAGACCTATCTGAGAAAGAATATGCTCTTTTATGGACGGGAAATAAATATTTTCATGGGATTAATGCTTTTTTTGAAAGTCTGGAACAACATAATTACAAAATTCAAAACAGAGTATTTATTTCCAGATTCCGAGGCAAAACAGTTTGTCCAGATTGCCGTGGAAGCCGTCTTCGATCGGATGCTCAATATGTCAAAATTGCGAATAAATCGATTGGTGATATTGTATTAATGTCGGTTAAGGATTGTTTGCACTTTTTTACCCACCTGACCTTTGAAGATTCCTACGACATTGAAGTTTCGGAGCGATTATTAACCGAAATAAAAAAACGTTTGCAACTTATCAACGATATTGGATTAAGTTATTTAAGTATAAACCGATTATCAAACACCTTGTCGGGAGGTGAAACACAGCGTTTAAACATTGCCGCAGCCATTGGAAGCAGCCTAGTGGGATCAATGTACATCTTAGACGAACCGAGCATTGGCTTGCATCCGAGAGACACCCAGAAACTCATTTATATATTGAAACGACTTCGAGATGTAGCCAATACTGTAATTGTTGTGGAACACGACGAGGACATCATTAAAGCGTCTGATTTTATTAT
>JAQUHH010000225.1 GCA_028683685.1 Bacteroidales bacterium | reverse complement strand
TGCCTTACATAATTTCTTCTTGATAACTTTTTTGTATCATATTTATTTTTGTTTAAAATTATTCAGGACATAAAATTACAAAATTTGAATTGAAGTAGCCATAAATTTGCAAATTTTATCGTTTGTGTGTCCAATAAAAGTCGTGTTGTGAATATAAATAGTTTGATTATTAATGTATCTTTGAAGCAACATTTTATTTCTTGGAATGTTAATTAATAAAGATATTCTGTTTAAAACTAAATAAAAATAGATGAAAGATCTCACTCAGCTCATAAAATACAGTTATAAAGAAATTCCTTATCAGGATTTAATGCGTAAACGAATTCATAGAGTTTTGCTTTTATGCAGTCCGTATGACGCATTTTTATTTGAAGAAGACGGCCGAATTGATGAGAAATTATTTTATGAATATACTTCATTAAATCTATCCCGACCCCCTGAAATTATTTTAAAAACAGATATTGATGAAGGGCTTCGTTTGTATGATGAAGATCGTTTTGATTTGATTATTGTGATGTTTGAGATGGGCGATAAGAATCCCGTTGATATTTCACTCCAATTTCGTAAAAAAAATGAAGAAATACCAATTGTGGTGTTGACCCCTTTTTCGCGGGAAGCCAGTTTGCTCATTAAAGGAAATAAAATTGAATCCATTGATTATGTTTTTAGTTGGTTGGGTGATGAAGACCTTTTGATGGCCATTATTAAATTGATTGAAGATAAAATGAATGCCGATCACGATGTGTTGGAGATTGGGGTTCAGGCTATTATATTGGTTGAAGACTCGGTTCGATTTTATTCAGCCTATTTGCCCAATTTATATAAACTTATTTTCAAGCAATCTTTAATATTTATGACGGAAGGCTTAAACGAACATCAGCGAATGATGCGAATGAGAGGGCGTCCTAAAGTTTTATTGGCCAATAATTTTGAAGATGCACAAGAAATGTATCAAAAATATAAAAATAATATTTTGGGTGTTATTTCTGATATTAGTTTTTTAAAAGATGGAGAATTTAATACGGAAGCGGGTTTGATATTATGTGCCATGATTAAAAAGGACAATCCTTACTTGCCTGTTTTAATTCAGACTTCACAATTGGATAAAAAAGAAGAGGCAGAAGCCCTAAAAGCTGGTTTTATTGACAAAAACTCAAAAACTTTGTCGAATGAATTGGCTGATTTTGTCAATCGTTATTTTGGATTTGGAGATTTTATTTTTTACGATCCTAAAAAGAAGTTTGAAATAGCAAGAGCTTCTAATTTGAAATCCTTTCAAAAAGCAGTGATGACTATTTCGGATGAAAGTTTGAGGCATCATATTTCGGGCAATAATTTTTCGAAATGGCTGAATGCTCGTGCATTGTTTTCAATAGCATCCATTTTTAAGCAGA
Organism: Bacteroidales bacterium; assembly: GCA_028683685.1. Taxonomy (GTDB): domain Bacteria; phylum Bacteroidota; class Bacteroidia; order Bacteroidales; family WCHB1-69; genus JAQUGA01. The sequence continues at coordinate 2,928 of JAQUHH010000225.1, read as the reverse complement.
TGTCGGAAGATGATTTTGATGATTTATCAGAAGTGCGAAAGTTTATAAATAATTCTATTTCGCACTATCGACACAACAAATCCAAAGGTGTAATTGCCGGTTTTTACAAAGATAGATTTGATGAGTATTTCAATTTTGCTCGAATTGGTGATGGCTCTGTAGGCGGAAAAGGTAGGGGATTGGCATTCTTGGATTCGATGATTAAGCGAAATGATTTAGTAGATAAATGGGATAATGTCATTTTAAGCATACCCCCAACCGTGGATATTGGAGTAGATGTTTTTACAGAGTTTATGAATGAAAATAATTTATATGATTTTGTTTCACACTGTGAAGATGATTTTAATATACTAAAAACCTTCACCGAATCTAAACTCCCTGTAAAAATAAAAGAAGATTTAAAAGCTTTTGTTAGTGTTATTAAAAAACCTTTGGCTGTGCGATCTTCAAGCATGCTGGAAGATTCTCATTATCAGCCTTTTGCTGGTGTTTATAGTACCTATATGATTCCATGTTGTTTGGAAGAAGAGGATATGTTTGAGAATTTATTATTGGCGATAAAAAGTGTTTATGCCTCTGTTTTTTTCAAAAATAGCAGAAAATATATGTTGGCTACCAAAAATTTGATTGATGAAGAAAAAATGGCCATTGTTCTTCAGGAAGTAGTTGGAAATAAGCATGGAGATTATTTTTATCCCGTTCTGTCTGGGGTTGCTCGTTCTTTGAATTTTTATCCAATAGATTTTGAAAAACCGGAGGAAGGAATTTTGAATTTAGCGTTTGGATTGGGAAAGGCGGTTGTAGACGGTGCTCAAACCTTGCGATTATCACCACAATATCCCGAGAAAATATTGCAATTATCTTCTACAGAGATGGCTTTGCGAGAAACACAAAAATATTTTTATTCTTTAAATATGGATAAAAATGCATTTAAAGCCAGTATTGATGACGGAATAAACATTGTGAAACGTCCGATAGAAGATGCAATTAGTGACTCAACTTTGGATTGGGTAAGTTCTACCTACGATTTCGAAAATAACATGATCGTAGATGGGAATTATGTTAAAGGAAAAAAAGTAGTAACATTTGCGAACATATTAAAACACAATAAGTTTCCACTGGCTGAAATGATTCGTGAAGTATTGCGGATTGGTGCTTTTGAGATGAACAAACCCATCGAAATTGAGTTTGCTGTTGAATTGTCAAATGATTCTTCGAAACCACATCGGTTTTATTTGCTGCAAATTCGTCCGATAGTTGATAATCATCAAGAAATTACGGAAGATTTATTGTCCATCCCCAAAGATAAATTATGCATTTATAGCGAAAATGCTATTGGAAATGGAATTATGAACAACCTTTGCGACATTATATATGTAAAACCTGAAAGCTTTAATCCTGCAAACAATTTATTACTGGTTGAAACGATAGATCAATTAAATCAGAAAATGTTGAAGGAGGAAAAAAATTATATTTTAATGGGTCCGGGAAGGTGGGGGTCAAGCGATCCATGGTTAGGAATTCCAGTGAAATGGTCTAATATTTCTGAATCTCGCTTGATAATCGAATCATCTATTGCTGATTATTTGATAGAACCAAGCCAGGGAACTCATTTTTTTCAAAACCTAACATCGTTTGAAGTGGGTTACTTTACAATTAACGAACATCACAAAAGTGGATTTGTGAATTTGGATTATTTTAGTGAGGGTAAAATTGAATTTGAAGATGGTTTTATAAAACACATTCGTTTTCAAGATTCCTTACGTGTGTTGATTGATGCGAAGAAAGGGGTTGGATTAGTCGAGAAAGCATAACGTTCAGATAGTCAGTGGCTTATTTTTGAATAAATTAAAACTCATTAAATAAGAAATTGACATCAAAATTAAGCTTATATTTGCATTGAAATTTGTTTGGTTATTTGATTTTATTTATAACTTTGCAATATCAAAAAAAAAGAATTTTATCGTTGAAGAACTAACAATAATTAATAATATTTAAAACCTACAGTTATGAACGTAGAACAATTAATGCAAGACTTGGAAAGAAAAAACCCAGGTGAAAAAGAATTTTTACAAGCAGCTCACGAAGTTTTAGAATCCATTAAGGACGTTTACAATGCGAACCCTCAGTTTGAAAAAGCTTCTATTATTGAGCGTTTATTAGAACCAGATCGTACTTTTGTATTTAGAGTATCTTGGGTTGACGACAGCGGTAAAATTCAAGTGAATAGAGGATACCGTGTACAGTATAACAATGCTATTGGACCATACAAAGGTGGAATCCGTTTTCACCATTCTGTAAATCTTTCATCTCTTAAATTCTTAGGATTTGAACAAACTTTCAAAAATGCACTTACAACACTTCCTATGGGTGGTGGTAAAGGTGGTTCTGACTTTTCTCCAAAAGGGAAATCTGATGGTGAAATGATGCGTTTCTGCCAAGCTTTTGTTACTGAACTTTGGCGTGAATTAGGTCCAGACAGAGATGTTCCTGCAGGAGATATTGGTGTAGGAGCACGCGAAGTTGGATACATGTTTGGTATGTACAAAAAATTAGCACGTGAGCATACTGGTACATATACTGGTAAAGGTCTAACTTTTGGTGGATCTCGCTTACGTCCAGAAGCTACAGGTTTTGGTGCACTATACTTTGTTAAACAAATGTGTGATGCTCACAAAATTGACTTAAAAGGAAAAACAGTTGCAGTTTCAGGTTTCGGTAACGTTGCTTGGGGTGCTACTATAAAAGCTACTGAATTAGGAGCTAAAGTTGTTGCTATCTCAGGTCCTGATGGATATATTTATGATGCAGACGGTATTAATACCCCTGAAAAAATTGCTTACATGGTTGAATTACGCACAAGCGGAAACGACGTTGTAGCTCCTTACGCAACAAAATATCCCAATGCTAAATTCTACGCAGGTAAAA
>JAQUHH010000224.1 GCA_028683685.1 Bacteroidales bacterium | reverse complement strand
AAAAAGGAGAATCGTATTTCAATTAATGAAAATTTGGGATTTACTAAGAAACTTTGTCCTGACGTTGAGATAGATGAAGGTGCTTTTTTGAAAATATTATTACTTGCAGATAATTATACTATTAAGGTGGATCTTCTTTTTCTTAATGTTGGGAAAAAATCTCCATTGGCTGTTTTTGAAGCCGTTTATTTTTAGTAATTTCGATAGATTAATGAGTAATTTTAGTTTTTAGAATTAAACACGAAAGAAAATCCCTAAAATAACCAAGATGAATTTTAAATGCATAATTAACGTTTCTTTTATACTAACATCTTGGTTTACTTGTAATAAAAATAGAATTTCACAATCCACGCATTGCAATTGCTGGATTGGCAATTGAATCAAGCACTTTTTCGCTGGCAGAAACTCACAAAGAAGGTTTTCGGGCTCGCCGTGGTGAAGAGATATTTTCCTATTACCCATTTTTAAACGTTGATTCTGTTACTCGAAATAGAGCACAATATTTCCCTGCATTACGAGGACACGCTATTCCTGGTGGTATTGTAACACGCAAAGCATATGCAAACTTGTTGACAGAAATGTTGGAATTACTCAAAGAAAATTTGCCTTACGATGGTGTTTTTTTCGATATTCATGGTGCCATGAGTGTGGTTGGATTAGACGATCCGGAAGGAGATATGATTCAACGTGTTCGGGAAGTAGTGGGATATGAAACCATCATTTCTACGTCTATGGATTTGCATGGTAATGTGTCGTGGCAATTGGCGCATCAGTCCGATTTGATTACATGCTATCGCTTAGCACCACATGAAGATGCTTTAGAATCTAAAAAAAGAGCTCTGGTCAATTTAATTGAGCGTTTGGAATCTGGAAAAGGGAAACCTGCGTATAAAGCTTGGATTCCGGTTCCTATTCTTTTGCCTGGCGAAAAAACAAGTACCCGCATCGAGCCTGCAAAAAGTTTGTACGCTCAAGTTGATCCGATAAGCAAACATCAAGGCATCGTTGATGCTGCTATTTGGGTGGGCTATGCATGGGCTGACGAACCGCGAAACCGTGCCGTGGTGATGGTGACCGGAGATGATATGAAAGAGGTAAAACGTTCGGCAGAAACTTTGGCAGAATCTTTTTGGAATGTTCGCCAACAGTTTGAGTTTGTAGCTCCAGTAGCACCGCTGGATTCATGCTTGGAAATGGCTATTCAGAGTCGTAAAAAACCTTTTATTATTAGCGATATGGGTGATAATCCAACTGCGGGTGGAGCTGGTGATGTCACATGGACACTAAAGCAAATACTTGATAATAAAGCTTTTAAAAAACAAAAAGGGCCTACATTAATTTACGCTTCTATCCCTAGTCCTAAATTTATAGAAAAAGCTATTGAAATTGGTATTGGTGGTCATATAGACGCTTTTGCTGGAGCAGATATTGACGATAGATATGAAGGTCCCATAAAACTAAAAGGCAAAATTGAAACCATTCGCCATGGCGATAAAGATGCAGAAACAGAAGTGGTGGTAAGCGTGGGCAGCGTAAAAGTTATCGTAACTAAAAAACGCAAACCATATCATTATGAATCTGATTTTACAAACTTGTTTTTAAATCCACGACAAGCTGATATTGTAGTGGTGAAAATTGGTTACTTGGTCCCAGATTTGTATAATATGCGTGGTGATTGGATTATGGCTCTTACGCCTGGCGGCGTAGATCAGGATTTACATCGACTGCCTTACAAAAGAATTATACGCCCTATGTATCCTTTGGATGAAGACATGGCTAAACCAGATTTGTCGGCTCGTTTTGTGCCTCTTTCACAGGAAAAATAAGATTTGTTTTTCGCAAAGGTTTTCAGAATAGATGTTTTATTTAATTGGGCTATTCCAGAAACCGTATTAGTATAAAGACTAATTATTGAATACTGTATTGTTGTTTTACACTATCTAGTAATGCTTTTTCTTCGGGTGAAACGGCTCCATCAACTGCTGCCGCTTTTTCCATCATTGAAAATATTTTTTGTTGTTTCTTTTGATTGTCTGGCATGCGAATCGTTAAATTTTGGCTTTTTGCCATCTCAAACATAGGTTGTATTTTGTCTACGCTATAACCAAACTTCTTAGCAATTTTTTGTGCCATTTCTAATTCTGCTTGTTCAAATTTTCCATCGGCAGCCATAACTACCAATATATTATTGAATGCATAATCGCGAACATTAAATAAACTGTCGAGTTTGTCAATATCTACACCTGCAATAAAATCGGCTTTGTTTTCTTGGTAGTACTCTTTATAATCCGATGAAGTTAAAATATCGGTAATGATCCATTCGGTTTTTGTACTGTTTAACTCGCTTCCACAATACTGACATTTAATATCGGTAGTGTCTTTGAGTGGACCTGCACAAACTGGACATACGTGAGCATAAAGTGAACCTTTCGATTCTGACGCATTTATATCGCGGCTTATAAGTACAGTTTCTGTTTTTGTAGATAAAATAGAATCTAGTAGATTCATTTTTCCATCTTTTAAAGAAACTCTTTGATATGTTGATTTTACGGCAATAGAAAGTATGTTTTTGTTATTTTGTTGACGAGCACCAATTAATGTTACATCGTTTAAATAAATGCGATTATATACAATGTCTCCTGAATTATTTTGGTTTAATCTGTCGTATAATTCGTCCGAAACAAAACGTCTCATTATGGCTGGCTGGTTAAGTGCCTGAGCGGTTAAAATTTGCAAGTAACCATTGCTTACTTTGTCTTCGATGTTTTGAATTGAAAAGTCGGGATTTGATTTACATAATTCATTAATTTTTTGAGCAAACGAGGACTCTTTGGATATTTTAGAGTAGCTGCCAATATAGTCGTCGGCTTGAGTAATCTCGGATAAAATCCAGTCGTAATCACCTAAGTTAGTTATGGTTTTACAATATGGACATTGACTTACATCACCCGCATTTTCAGGTAATTGAGCACCACAATTCGGGCAATTTTGCGAACCGAAAAGATCCGATTCTTTTGCTGATTTCTTTTTAATAAACGACCAATATTCAATAAATTCTTCCGATCCTCCTGAATTTAATGAAGAATATTTTTTACTTACAAATTTATCAACAATAGAAGCATGAATAGCTACATGAATAATATCAAATATACCATCCGACTCAATTTTATCAATGATGATATTTTTTACCACTAAATTTTCAATAGTGTTAGTTTGTTCCAAAATATTCATCATTTTAAATTGAATATTTAGGCGTTGATACATTCCATCAGATATGTATTTGCGGACTTTTTTCATATCTTTTTGCATCCAAGCATCCTGAATTTCGGTAAATGCTTGTTTTACTTTATCTTTAAAAGCTTCGGGTTTGAAATTTGGTGTTTTTTGAATATATGCGGATATTATTTGTTGTTTTTCATCCATATTTTCGGTGGGCAATTGGTTGAGAACCGATTGTTGTTTTTGCATTTTACCACCCCACCATGCGAAAATTAATACAATAGCAATTACTAAAATATTCCAAGGAAAAGGAATCAACAGAAAAATGTAAATTAATATTCCAACTAATTCTCCAATCCCATCTCCTCCGCCGCTTCCGGAATTACCACCACCACCTCCTCCCACACGAGCGTAAGCTGTGAACGAATAAATAGAAACAAAAAGTAAGATAAATAGAAGGGAGACAATTGCTTGTCGGTTTTTAAGGAAGAATTTTTTCATTTTAACGGATTTAATAATTTTCGTAAGTTCAAAAGTATAAAAATTCAGTTAGAATTATTGGTGTCTGTTGAAAAAACAGAATAAAAAACAGAAGTAAATTGCTTCTGTCAGTTTTTGCCTTTATTTTACTGCAGGCAGATGAATTGATTATTAGTAATTTACTTTCTATTGCATGGAGGCAAAGAAATTATCGAAAATCAATAGGAACATTGATGATTACCTGGCAACATTATTACTAAGTTTGAGTATAATCCATTAGGCTTACTTCTAAGCAGTACTGATCCTGAAAATCACTCCACACAATATCTTTACGATTTAGCTGGAAAGTTAGTGGAACGAACTCATCCTGATGCAGGTAAAACTTCTTATAGGTATGCTCCATCAGGTCAAGTATTTCAGATGCAAACCCAAGACCTTGAAAACCGAGGCGTTCAAATCGAGTACCAATACAATTACAACCAGCTCATCCAAACCATCTATCCCGACAATCCCGAAATGAATGTAAAATATCAATATGGCGATCATCATGCGGGCAATGAAGCCGGTCGTTTGCTATATCAGGAAGATGCTACGGGAATGCAACAATTTTCGTATGGAAAATTA
>JAQUHH010000223.1:1533-4359 GCA_028683685.1 Bacteroidales bacterium | reverse complement strand
ATTTCCAGAAAAACTCTTGCCATTGATGATTAATAACATTCGACACAACAAAGCCCTGCCAATTTATGGCAAAGGCGAAAATGTAAGAGATTGGTTGTATGTCCTTGATCACGCCAGAGCCATAGATCTGATTTTTCGGAAAGGGAAAATGGGTGAAACATACAATATTGGTGGGAACAATGAATGGACAAATATTGATTTGGTTCACAAATTATGCGAAATTATGGATCGTAAGTTGGGAAGAGAACCTGGCACTTCTGCGAAACTAATTACCTATGTGACGGATCGTGCTGGACACGATTTGAGATATGCCATCGATGCTTCAAAAATCAAAAATGAACTTGGATGGGAGCCTTCTTTGAAGTTTGATGAAGGGTTTGATATTTCTGTTGATTGGTATCTTTCCAACAAAGAGTGGCTGGATAATGTGACCAGTGGTGATTATCAAAAATATTACGATGAACAATATTTATAAGTTTTTGAATTCTATGACACAAAAAAAACTCCAATTTAAAATTGGAGTTTTTTTTATTTACAATCATTGCTCATCTAGCAATAATCATATTATTGGTTTTGTGTTCACCGTTTTTTGTACTGATTCTATAAAGATAATATCCGGTTTTGAAGCTAGAGGTATTTAGTTCATACACCAAAGTATTGGCTTCAATTTTATCAGAAAAAACAAGTTTCCCTTGAATATCAAAAATATCTAGATTTATGCTTTCTTTAGTATTTAAAGGAATAAAGGTTTTTTCATTTGCTGGATTTGGATAATTGTGTCCCAAGAATAGACTTTGAAGTGCTTCTTCGGAAATGTTGTCATAAAGTCCATTAAACCAGTCGTATGTAATTTTGAAAATCTCATTGCGTTTTTCCTCTGAAGCAATCATTTCAAGTCCAACTCCTAGATAAACGACTTTATATGTTTCGTTGTTGAAACGTATTCCAGCCTTTTTAGCAGGGTCATTATAGGTAAAAATATGAACCGAACCGCCAATGGTATCAATTTGATCTGGATATACATAAGAGCTTCCATACGCACCAAATATTGCAGAACTTCCAAGGTCTTCAAAGGGATATCCTTCTGGAATTGCTTTAAGTTGATTGTTTGTTGGACTACCATCATTTTTATAAACAGCGTGGATGTAATTTTTAAAGAAGTTTTTTGTCACTGCTGTTCCATATCCGTCCGTTTGGGTGATGTCCCAAGCAATATCTTGTCCCGACATAAAAACATTACCCCCATTATCCATAAATTCCATTAATGCAGTAGCTTCTTCATCGGATAAAGATGGGAATGACCATCCAATATTTAAATATATATTTTTTACGCCTGACATGATATCGGCATCAAATGCTTTTTGCATAATACTAGCATTTGTATTTGCCCATGAAGTAGAGTTTGTTGTAGCCATAGCATCGTTAAAAACGTGATCAAAATTATATTCTTCACCATCGCCCCAAGAGCCACTTCCACTTGCGATTAAATCAGTAATACCCGACATTACATATATTTCAAATTCTTTGGGTGATGCATCAGGATTGTTTACAGAAACCATTCTAACAATGATTTTTGCTAATCCAGCATCTGCTCCGGGAACAACATTTACTGTAATGTTTGCAGGAGTACCGTTGGTGATAGAAACAAGGGCACTATCACTATAATCTGTAGAATTATGACTAAAATTACAAGTCCATGAATCTGGCATATTTTCCTTTTCAATATAGATCATAAAATCTTCAATTCCAGATAATGAGCTGTTTATTTGCAATTCAAATTCATTGGTTTGCGAAGGAGTACCACCTTGAATTATTTGCGAAGGACCTACAATTTCGCCCGTATAAAGTGTTGTTTCACCAGTACTTGATCCATTAATAACAGGAACTTGTACAACGGTGTAAACATTGTTTCTTGATTCTGTCACAAAAGCAGCAATATTGCAATTTTCAATAATCACAGGAATGCCTACAGATGTTCCGTTTGCAATGCTTTCTGGAACAATATAAGAATAGCTGCGTTGAACTAAAGTTCCGAGTGTGGTTGTTGTTACAATGTCGCCCCATTGTCCAGTTATTAAATGACGCAACATAAACATGTGATTGTAATTACTTCCAGCTCCACCATTTGATTGAGGTCCTTTAATGCTGTCTTGCAAAAAAGCCAATTGAATGTAATTGGTCGACTTTGGGCTGTTTTTTGTATAGTATAATTCTACATCTACACTTAACTTGCGAGTAACAGGATCAAAACTGGTTTGTACGCCAATATTGACTGGTGTTTGTTCTGTAAATTTTTGAAACGCTGCATATCCCCAGGCACCACGTCCCATGGCAATCGTGGATTCAACTTCTGGAAATAATTCTCTGTTTACAGCTCCACTAGGATATCCACCAACCCCAAATTGACTTGCTAAAGCATCTCCAAACGGAGTACGATAATCAGGAACTCCAGTAGCATATCCTCCTTGATGTAAAAAGACAGGAACTACGCGACCTGGTTTTAATTCCATTAGTGCATCAATTCTGGCTCGTCCATCTGGACAATATGGGCAATTTGTACCCGTAAATACTTCTATTACAGCATTTTTTTCTTGTGGAGTTGTCACTACAAAATTTTGAGCAAACAGATACATGGATGCTGTTGCCAAGAAAATAAAAAAGATACTTTTTTTCATAATTTTTGATTGATGTTTTGATTTTTTTTATTGTATTTGCTTTAATTGTTTATGCATTCAAATATTGAATAAATAAATTTAATGTTGCCGTAAAAGTACAAAATAAATCGTTTTAGAGACGTTTTTCCAAAGAATTTTTAACGCAAAACTT
>JAQUHH010000223.1:0-1433 GCA_028683685.1 Bacteroidales bacterium | reverse complement strand
TTTTTATTGTATTTGCTTTAATTGTTTATGCATTCAAATATTGAATAAATAAATTTAATGTTGCCGTAAAAGTACAAAATAAATCGTTTTAGAGACGTTTTTCCAAAGAATTTTTAACGCAAAACTTGAACAACCCCTTGAATGGTTGAACTTAAATTACCATCGGTGATTTCCAGGATAAAGAAATAGCTCCCGTCTGGCAAGTTTGGAGCATTCCAAGAATTGTCGTATTGGTAGCGTTCGTATACTTTATTCCCTTTGGCGTTAACAATAATCAATCTGTTTTTTTGGAATTTATCGAGATTTTGAAATACAAAATAATCATTATATCCGTCGTTGTTTGGAGTGAAAACATTGGGAACTACGATTTGCGACACATCCAGTTTTTCAATAATGTTTGACGTTGCAACAGTGGGCTGAGTTTTGTTTGTGTTTTCTGAGATATTTTTGGAATTTTCAATTTCAAAATTCTCTTCTTTAATTGGGTGATTTTGATTTGTAACTTCTTGCTTTTGTACAGGTGTTTTGGTTGAGGTTTTAGCCTGATTGTTAGCAGCAATGACAGGAAGAGTGTCTTTTGTTATTTCTTTTTCTGTGGGTGAAGTTTGAGATTTTGAGGGTTTCTCCTTTAAGCTGCCTTTTTGTTCTTTATGGTTCTCTTTTTTGTCAATTTCATTCTTTTTGTCAACAGAAATTTTGTTTGTCTTTTCAGGGTTTTTGTTTTCTGTTGGAATATTTTCAATAATAATTGTTTCCGTTTCGTCAAGGTTTTTATTTTCTGAAGTTTTTACAATTTCGGTTTTTGCAAGATCTTCACTTGTGGTCTCTTTTTCCAAATTGTAATAATAGAACAAACCGACAGATGTAGCTACAATAGCCGTTGTTGCAATGGCGGTAATTTTTCCCGCAATTCCACCAAAAAACGGAGTCATTGATTGGTTTGCCGAGCTTGGATTAACATTTGTATTTCCAGTGCTTGGCGGACTTACTGGGGGTAAGTTTTGAGCAATGCTTTCCCAACAATTTTCCGAAGGAATTTCGGAAAATTGTTGTAAGCTTTCAATAATATTTTTTTCACTCAATAAACTCATAATTTAGGTATTTAATCTTTTTTGAAGCCATTTTCGGGCTTTTGAAAACTGCGATTTTGAAGTTCCTTCTGCAATATTCAACATTTCACCAATTTCACGATGATTGAACCCTTCCACGGCATACAAATTGAAAACAACTCGATATCCTTCCGGCATTGTATTCACCAATTGTAAGATTCGTTTTGCTTCCATTTGTTCAATTACAGTTTCTTGTTTTTCACTTATGTCAAATACATCATCGATGTCTTGGTGAAAACGATATTTGCTATTTTGTCTAAAATGACTAATGGCGGTGTTTACCATTATTCGCTTCATCCAACCTTCAAAAGAACCTTCCCCTTT
>JAQUHH010000222.1 GCA_028683685.1 Bacteroidales bacterium | reverse complement strand
TATACAAACTGCCGCATATTTATTTGCGTCACTATTATTTATTTTTAGTTTGTCGGGATTGTCTTCGCAAGCAACTGCCAAACGCGGTGTTATTTATGGAATTATCGGTATGATCATTGCCATTTTTGCAACCGTTGCAGGTGAAAATATGAGTGGTTATGTTTATGTTATTGTCGCTTTTATTATCGCTTCTCTTATTGGAGTGATGGTTGCTCGAAAAGTTGAAATGACTTCTATGCCGCAACTTATTGCCATGCTGCATAGTTTTGTCGGATTGGCTGCCGTTTTGGTTGGTTATGGCTCTTTTATTGATCCTCATGTTGCTGAGATGATAGGTGCTGAAAAAACTATCCACATGGTGGAAGTTTATTTTGGTATTTTTATAGGTGCCATTACATTTACAGGTTCAATAATTGCTTGGGGAAAATTAACCGAAAACATTAGCGGTAAACCTTTAGTATATAAAGGAAAAGATATATTAAATGTTGCTTTGCTTCTAACGACTATTGTTTTAGGTGTATTGTTTGTGATGCAAATGACCGAACCTCATGCTGTTATATATCTATACGTAATGACAGCTATTGCAGCTTTCTTTGGTGTGATGATGGTGATGGCAATTGGGGGTGCAGATATGCCAGTAGTTATTTCAATGCTTAATTCATTGTCGGGATGGACTGCTTCTGCAGCTGGTTTTATGTTGGGCAACAATTTATTGATTATCACTGGAGCACTAGTCGGTAGCTCGGGAGCTGTACTTTCAATTATCATGTGTGATGCCATGAACCGTTCTTTTTTCTCGGTAATTTCTGGTGGATTTGGTCAAGAAATTAAAACTGGTAAAATAATAGAAGGAACTGTTTTGTCAATAAATCATGATGAAGCGGCTCAGATTCTCAAGGATGCACAATCTATTATTATTGTTCCTGGATATGGGATGGCTGTTTCCAAAGCACAACATCCCATCAAAGATTTGGTGGAAAAATTAAGAAGCCAAGATAAAATTGTGAAATTTGGAATCCATCCTGTTGCAGGACGCTTGCCTGGACATATGAATGTTCTTTTAGCAGAAGCCAATGTTCCGTATGATATTGTTATGGAAATGGACGAGATTAATCCTGAATTACCTGAAACAGATGTCGTTTTGGTTATTGGTGCCAATGATACCGTAAACCCAGGTGCTTTGGAGGACGAAGACAGCCTAATATATGGAATGCCAGTTATTCAAGCGTGGAAAGCGAAGAAAGTAATTGTGATGAAACGTTCTATGGCAGTTGGTTATGCAGGTGTTGAAAACCCATTGTTCTACAAAGAAAATACAGTGCTTTTATATGGTGATGCCAAAGATAGTGTGGATAAGATTAATGCTCAAGTAATTGGTTAGATAGTGTTTGCAAGAACTTAGTTTATGAGTTTAGCATTAAATACGACAACTTCTTCGATTCTTCTTGCAACAAATTTAAGTTAGTTAGGCACTCTCATTGCATCGCATTTATTCCAGTAAACTTGGTTCTTGTGGGACTAGATATCGGGAAAGATATTAGGTTCAATTTAAAAAGTAGGGGGATAAGTTTGGATTAAAAAATTAATTTTGCAATAAAACTATTGTCGAAACAATAGACACTCAACTTATTCAACAGTTATTTCCTAAGGATATAACTCGTTATTTTTTCATTTCTCATTACGAGATTTTATGTAGCTTGGCAACTAAGGAAGAGTACTGGGAAATAACATTTGAAGAAAAGAATGAATTACCAGAAGGTTATTCATCGGAAGATTATGAACCCGCTGATTTAGGCGGAACTGATCATGGTGCAAATCCTGTAGAATATTTGCTTGCCGCATATGCGGGATGTTTAAATGTAATGGCTCATATTTGTGCAAAAGAGTTAGGATTTGAATTAAAAAGCATTAAAATAGATATTTGTGGAAACCTAAATCCAGCCCGTTTGTTCGGACAGTCTTTTGATGAAAGAGCAGGATACAAAGAAATCACTGTAAAGATGCGTCCTGATTGTAATGCAGATGCAGAAACGTTGTCAAAATGGAAAGATGCAATTTTAAATCGTTGTCCTGTGGGTGACAATTTGAAAAATGCAACCGATATTGTGGTTAATGTAAAATAAACATTCCTATTTCTTCATGGGCTTGTTCAGCAAAAATAGAGCCCTTTTAAAAGCGATTAAAACTTAATTTTAATCGCTTTTATTTTTTATTTGCTTTTTAATCAGTCCTTGCTTGCTATTATTTAAATATCTGAAAAGTTTATTTTGAGCAATGTTTTTATAAAAATATCTAAGTCTATTCTAAATCTGTAGAGTTAAATTATTTGAAGGTTAAGTAGATACTCTTTTAGATGAAATGTGGAAATGTGGTCAAGTTTTGAGAGTATGAAAGGGACTATCATTTAAATTTGTGCGGTTGTTGGATTTAAAATTCTATATTTGTACTGAAATAAAGCAAGTTTAAAAGCTTATCAACTAAAAATAATTATTTAAATTTTGATTATGAAAAAAATTCACTGTTTTCTATTTATTATTTTATTTGCTATCTCGGGGATAGAAATAAAATCACAAACAACTTACATTCCAGACGATAATTTTTTACAAGTACTTATTCAAATGGGTTATGGTGAAGGAGTGGAGGGTAATTACCTGCCTACATCCAATATTAGTGGAGTTGTTCATTTGTATCTTCCGGCGAGCAATGTTAGTGACTTAACGGGAATTGAGGATTTTGTCGCCCTAATGGATTTAAAATGCGGTTTTAATCAGCTTACAAGTTTGGATTTGTCAGCCAATACGGCCTTAACTTCTCTGGAGTGTTATAACAATCAACTTACAAGTTTGGATATATCTAATTGTACGGCTTTAACTACTCTGAAATGCAACTCAAATCAACTTATAGATTTAGATTTATCAGGATGCCCATCTTTGGTTACCTTGCATTGCTCTGATAATCAGATTTCTAATTTAGATGTGTCTGCAAATACGGCATTGGCTTTTTTTTATTGCTCAAATAATCAGCTTTCAAATATAGATCTATCTTCCAATACAGAACTCACTCACTTCCGATGTGAGTTAAATCAGTTTTTAAGCCTGGATATGTCAAATAATGTGATTTTAAATCATCTTTGGTGCAGCAATAATCAACTTTTAAGTTTAGACTTAAGAAATGGAAACAATGCAAATATATCTGAGTTAAATTCAGAAAATAATTCTGATTTAAAATGTATATATGTTGACGATAAAACAGCAGGTTTTTTGTCTAATTGGGAAAAAGATGAAACGGCAATTTTTGTCAATAATGAAAACGAATGTCCCACTTTGTCTTTAATCGATTTTGAAAAACAGAATATTGTCATCTATCCTAATCCTACCAATGGGCTTTTTTATATTAAGTTTTTACAGGAAAATATTCATAAAATGACGATTTTTGATATCAGAGGTAGAATAATTTTTGAATTAAATTGTGTTCATGAAATTGAAACCGTTGATTTATCACTTTTCTCAAATGGGCTTTATGTAGTGATGTTGCAATCGGATAAAGGAAGTTCTTTTTCTAAGATTATAAAAGAATAATCTTTTTCATTTTACCTTAAAATTATTTTTGAAATATAAACTTCTCTCTATTTCGTTTTATTAACTCATTTTCGGAAAAGCTGAAAGGGTAGAAGCAGGGAGGTCAAAAAAAAAGGCTTACAATTTTATGTAAGCCTTTTTTTATTTTTCAGAAGTTATTATTTAGCGTCTTCGGTTCTATATCTTTGACATTTTACCGGAACTACGCAAGTTCCAGAAGCACGACAAACCACAACTGGTTCTTTTAGAACTTCAGCTGCCGAACTAGAAATATCCGTGCGAGGTTGAATTACTTTTGTGGCTACAAATGTCATTTTGCGTGAAGAATTTCCAACTTTTGTAATTTCGCCCACTGCTTCAATAAAATCACCTGCATAAACGGGGGCTAAAAATTCTACACTATCGTAAGAAACAAATAGACCTTCGTCGCCGTCTTGAGTAATAAGCAATTCGGTTGCTACGTCTCCAAAAAGTGCGAGCATTTTAGCTCCATCTACCAAGTTGCCACCATAATGGGCATCATTGGTACTCATTCTCAATCGAATTTTTGATTGTACTTTCATAATATATTTATTTTATTTTTTTTAATTTAATTTACTCGTCTTTTTTTAAAACCAATTTTCGAGGTTCATTTTTTTAATTTCTTGCATACGCAAAAATAAAAAACGTCACAAAGCAGCAATATTACAATGACGCAATATTGCCAGCTTATCGAACTTCAAATTTAAGGTCCTTTTATTTTACCAATTCTTTTGAAAGTCTGTCTGTAAGCAACGGAATAATTTG
>JAQUHH010000221.1 GCA_028683685.1 Bacteroidales bacterium | reverse complement strand
GAAGTTTGAACTACAAGCATAATTTCTTCGGTTCCTTCTATAATTCCATCATTGATTGGGTTAATCGTTAATATTGCGGAGTCTGCACCCGCAGGAATAATAAAGTATTGTTGATTGGGTGGATCAATGGTGTAATCATCATCAATGTTTGCCGATCCGAAAAAATAATATTCAATCCAACGGTCTGATGAAGATTGATACGGTAATGTAAAAACAACTTGAACATCACTGCAACCTTCAATCGCAGAATTTTCTATGATGTTTGTTTCATAATTAGGTTCAATTGTAATTCGCGGACTGGTAAAACTGTTTGCTTCTAAAAATACACCAGAATCATAAATTCCGTCATTTACATCTCCAATGGCAAGTTTAATTGAATATTCCAAACAAGGAATTACATAAGCTGTAGCCGTCAATACAACTGTAGCGCCATTGTATGCAATATATGGATTGGAGGGGGATTGATTGTTCACGTAATAGGTACAATTCATACAAGGTCCATAGTTGCTAGTACCATTATTTATATTGTTAATGGAAACGGGAGTGTTGGTGCCTGGAATTTTTGCAATATTTTGAAATACATAATTTCCTCCATTGGGATTGGGACCTGAAAGAAAGAACCCAAAAACATCATTATAGGTTGAATTTGCATAATTTGGATACTCTTCGGAAGCAAAAACATATCTAAAAGTAATCGTATCGGATTCGGGGATAAAGTTGAAGCTTAACACAGCGGCATCATTGATGGATCCAGAAACCAAAGAAGCCAATTGTGGATCTGAGTTGGAGTAATTATTAGTGGAGGCGAAAGAACTAACGAGACCCGCTGCTTGTGATGCTTTGCCAGAACTTAAAATGAGTCCATTGCTAAATCCTAAGTTGGTATTGCTTGCACCTGTTGTGAACTTTCCTAATGCTTGAATATTTCCAGTAAATTGCATATTGCTAATTTGAACACCACCGCCAACCAAAACGTCTTGTACCGCTTGAACTGCATTTGTAGGTGTAATTATAAGTTGGGCAAATAAACCAATATTTAAAAATAGCAGTAAAAATAGTTGTGTTATGAAAATTCTTAAACCTTGCATGGTCGTGATTTCTTTAGTGTAATTATAAGACAATATAACATGTTAATATGTTGCTTTTTAATTTTTAAATCTTCTTTATTTTTTTGTTGTTGGATCCAAAGTAAGCATAAATTGATAAGCTTCTTCATAATTATTATCAATTTCCCCATCTAAAATAGCATCGCAAATTTGTTGTTTTATCTCGCCAACTTCTCTTGAAGGCGGAATATTGAACGTTTGCATAATTATTTCACCAGTAATGGGGGGTTGCCAATTTCGCAGTTTGTCTTTTTCTTCAATTTCTTTTAGCTTCGCCCGTACTTTTGTGAAATTTTTAAAGTATTTCTTAATTTTTTCGGGATTTTTGGAGGTTACATCTGCTTCACAAAGTAGCATTAAATCGTCAATATCATCTCCTGCATCAAAAAGGAGTCGTCGAATGCCAGAATCGGTAACAAAATCTTCTACCAGTCCAATGGGGCGAAGATGAAGAGAAATGAGCTTTCTGACATATTTCAATTTTTCATTTAATGGAAGTTTAAATCTAGAAAAAATGGCAGGAGTCATTCTTGAACCCACGATTTCGTGTTGATGAAATGACCAGCCAAATCCTTGTGTAAATTTTTTGGTGGCTGGTTTTCCAATATCGTGCAGCAGAGCAGCCCATCTCAACCATATGTCATTGCTTCCGTTGGAAACATTATCAAGCACTTGTAATGTATGATAAAAATTATCTTTATGTCCGTATTTTTCAATGGTTTCAACTCCTTTTAGTGCTACTAATTCGGGAAAAATAATAGACAATAAGCCAGATTCGTCCAAAAGGTTTATGCCGTATGATGGAGTTGAGCTGAGTAGGATTTTATTAAATTCTTCGGTAATGCGTTCATATGAGATTATTTCGATGCGATTGGCTTGTGAACAAATGCCTTTAAAACTTCGATCTTCAATGGTAAATTTTAGTTGCGATGCAAACCGAATGGCTCTCATCATGCGAAGCGGATCATCAGAAAAGGTAATTTCTGGTTCCAATGGAGTTCGGATAATTTTGTTTTTGATGTCTTCCAAACCATTGAAAGGATCTAATAAAACTCCATAATTTTGATTATCTAAACCAATGGCAAGTGCATTTATAGTGAAGTCGCGTCTTTTTTGATCGTCATCCAGAGTGCCGTTTTCAACAATTGGTTTGCGAGATGAGTGATGATAGGATTCTTTTCGAGCACCTACAAATTCTAGTTCAATATTATCATGTTTGAGCATGGGTGTCCCAAAATTTTTAAATACGTGTACTTGTGTTTTTAGGATTGAAGCCACTTTTTCAGCGAGTTTTATTCCACTTCCAATAACCACAATATCAATATCGTTGGTCTCTCGATTCATTATTTTATCTCGAACATAACCGCCAATTACATAACATTCTAATTGCAATGTATCGGCTGCCTGGCTAATGGTTTTAAAAATGGGGTGAGATATATGGTGTTCAGCATTTTTCATGCTGTAAAATTACCACAAAAAATGGTAAAAAAAATGTTTTGCTACGATTTAGTTCAGTTTCCCTTATTCTGATAAAGGACAAAGCCAATTCGTATACCCATTGTTATATTGGGAAAAAAATAAGTGCCTTCAGATTGTCTGAATAATGTACTTCCTGATATTTTTGCATATTCGGGAATGGCTTGATCTTTTATAATTAATTGACGAATTCCAAGACCTCCATAAAACTCTAAAAAAACAGATTCTGAAATATAGGGTTCAAATCCCAAAATTAATGAACCTGCAATGACTTGTTTTTTTCGATTACGGGAAATAATTTCAAAATAGGATTCATCATACATCGAATACAACCATTGAGTTTGGTATGAATTTCTGCGATAAAAGATATCAAGTCCAAAATATAATGGGACTTTTGACGAAAATGTACTGACATAATATTTCAAAGTATTGTTTACTCTCAATCCGAATAATTTATCCTCTAAGTCCCAAAAAGGAGAAAATGCTCCTGAAATAAAACCAACTTCATGTTGTAAATGAAATTTGTCGAATAATTGATACTGAACTCCTCCTTGGATGGAAGGCATATAGTTGGCTAAGGTCGAAAAGTTCCATTTTATCTGAAAAGGTCTTTTTTCTTGTTTTTGAGCAAATAGTATTGAAAACAAGCTAATGAATAGAATGGTGCTGATTGTTTTTTTCATTTTGCTATCTTTTAGAATCTATTAAATACATTAATTTGTGAAACAAAGTAAATAGAATCAATATTGGCGTAATTGTATTGATAAAATCCGCTGGGACCAGTGATAAACAGTGTTTTATTGTGGGGGATTACATCGTAGGTTTCGATGTTTGGGATTAATTTAATCATGTGAATATCAAAAACATTTGAAAAGTCATATACTCCCAATCCACTTTTTCCGTGACAAATAAAAAGGTAACAGCTGTCAATTCCGAGTCCATAAGGTTCTTCAACGGGATAAGATTGGAGTAATACAGGGTTTTGTTTGTTTCGAATATCAATAATATCCAATTGATTGGAAGTGAAATTAGTTCTGCATTCGCTGCCACTTCTTAAGGTGACAAATGCTAGGCTATCGTTGGTGACAACAGGGTCACAGCTGACTACATGCAGTAATTCGGAAATGTATTCTGGAGCAGCAGGATTTGTAATGGAATAAATAAACATTCCATTTGTAGAGCCAATATAGAGATAAGGTGGGTTTGGAAATATGGTTTCAATGTCTCTTCCTACAAAATAATCGTTTAAATATTGTGGATTTGAGGGTGTTGTAATATCGAAAACCTTAAGATTTTGATTATCAATAATATATAAAAAATCTCCAACAATGGTAAAACGTGCCATGGAGCCCCCTTTTCCTGTAGTGTTTGGGGCGTTATTTAGGCTGTCTTTGGCACAAGATAACAATCCTAAAAATAGAATTGTAAAAACTATATGTATCGCTTTTATTTTCATTTTTTTCATTTTTATCTTCTGCATTTTGGATTTACTAAATTCGTTTTTGTCCAACCAATTACAAAACCTTTGCTTGGATCTACACATTCAAAATAGCCCGTAGCAAAATCGGGATACATTTGTTTTACTTCATTGTAAACATTTTGAATTCTGGATTTTACAGAAACACTGTCCAGATTCGTAATGTCGATGGAAACTAAGTCCTTGGCATTGTCGGCATACAATATGTTATTGCGAATCGAAATGTCGTAATTGCCAGGAATGCTGATGAACTTGATGTTTTGTGGGCTTTCTGGATTGCTGTTGTTAATTACATGAATACCACG
>JAQUHH010000220.1 GCA_028683685.1 Bacteroidales bacterium | reverse complement strand
AAAGCATCTGTAATGTTGATTGACATCGTATCCGTAGAAGCTAAGAATCCTGTGTTTTGAACAAATGTGTAATTATTAATATTGGGTCCATTTACTACTTTTGCATTAAAAGGCACATTTGTTTGATCAAAATGAATGGTATCCGTTCCCATGTTGCGAACTAATATACGAATTTCTAATCCGCTTTCATTACAAACCAGAGAGGATTTAGGACTAATAACAGACCAAATAGCTAAATCGTGTGCAGAAACATCGAATTCAACTGCTCCCATATCAGGAGTTGTTGCACTTCTGGGGTTCCCAAATAAGTCATCGGTTACCACACTAACAGCTTGAGCACTGTTATTTAAGGGTAATTCAGAAGTGTTGGGAGAATTCCAAGATATGAAATATGGGTTAACACTCACCGAGTTGGTGTCTTTTCCAGAACCCGTTTTCCAAGCAGCTAGGCTTGTTCTATTAGAACTTATATATCCTAGGTTTACCCCACTTGTATATAAGTTATTGTAGTTTGACCACCATTTGGTAGGTTGTGTTGAAATGTAAATGGCAAGACCGCCTACATTGTTCGCTAAAATATTGTTACGAATATCAATCTCTGTACCTGAACTTACGTATAAAGCACGAGTACTTTCAACGCTTGGTCCAGTAAGGTTAACAGTGTTGTTGTAAATATTAATATTATTCCCTGTAGAGGAATAAATACCTGCATTATAGGTGTCGTTTCCATTAGATGCAATAAAGTTATTAGAAACCAAAGCTCTTTTAACAGAATCAATACCAGAGACAGAGCTTAAATAAATACCATAATACAGTTTTTTAGAGGTAACGATATTCTTAGATGCCTTATAAAATCGGTCAGAGTAAGATATGTAAATACCATGAAAAACTTGACTAGATGAAGAACTTTGTTCAATTTTATTGTTATTAATTGTTAGTCCATTTACATAGTATAAGTGCATTCCTTTGTAATCAATATCGTTCATAATGTTTGACGTAATAACAATACTGTCTGATCTAGAAGAGCTTACTCCATACAAATACAGTGCATATGAGCCTTTTCTAAAGGTGTTATTATTGAAAATCAGAATGGAGTCTTTTTGAGAAGTTAACTTTGAGGAGTAAATTAGAGCATAATCTGTAGAAGATGAATTATTACTAGTACCTTTAATGATATTGTTTTCGAAAATGATATTAGTACCGTTATTATTTATATGTACAATTCTCGATCTTGAAGCATTTCCTCCTTTAAGAGTCAAATTCATAAAACGATAATGACTGGCAGAATCCAGATAAATGGTAGCCAAAGAATTTATGGTATCATTAAAAATGACATCTGCTGCATTGTTTGTTTCCGATTTAAAAGTGATTGTGTTTGTATAGGATGCTCCTTCAACGGAAGATAATTTTAAACTTTGGTTGTATGTTCCCGGACGAATGTTGAAAACAACAGGTCCAGTGATTCCACAAAGATCTAATTTTAGCAAAACTTCATCCATGTTTATAAAATCAGGAGATGCACCACCAACGGTATATGTTCCAGCAGCTAGAGAGCCGCCACAAACAAAAACCTTATGTATTAAAGTGTCGTTTAGATTGTTTAGATCCGTGCCTCCGTTGGGGTTAGCAGTCCAGAATTTTAATTCATTAAAGCCTGAAGGCAAAGTAACATTGCTAGCTAATGTGAGCATTGCAGTAACTTGATCTTGATACATAGAGCCTGTCCATGCCAAAGGTCCGGCTTGTGTAACACCGTTTAATGACCAATATACATCGGCAGATGTAAGAATCGTTGTTCCAGCATTTTTAATACGAACTTTTATATCCGATTGATCTGTCGTAATAAGGATTGATTCAGGTTCAACAACAGCTGCCATTGCAGCATCTAAGCTGAAGTCTGTTTGTTGGTATCCAATTCTAACAATAGGACGTTTCGAGTAAGACCCAGTGTATGGGGATGCGTGAGTGCCTCCACATAAATCGCCAGATGTATCTGTATAAGCAGCGTAAGAAGCCACAAAGGGTGTGCTTGTTTGCCATATACTAGCGTTTCCAGCCCAATCGGAACCCGTTATTGAGTTAGCATGACATTTTTGGAAAATCAAATTGCTTGTACCATCCCAAATAATGTTAGTGGAAAATTCAAAAACATTCCAACCGACTTGGTGATTTCCAATTAAGTTAGTGGCTGAATAAACTTCTGTTAGACCACCAACAAAGCTTGAAGGAGATTCTGATAAACTTGTTTGCCCAGCTTTGATGCTGAAATTGCTAAATAATGATCCTGCTGTTGTTGTATTAGCGGGAGTTGTAATATAAAAAGCAATACTTTGAATTGGTCCAGGTTGAACGCCAAAGTCAAGAAGTTCATCTGCTCTTATGATAAACTGTACTCTGTTTTGAGTATAATTATGTACAAATGGATTTGGTTGATTAGCAGTCGCTGTTGAATCATAAAAAATTACAACTTCAGCAGGGGGTCTCTTGTTAAAGAATTTTTTGATATCGGTAATTCTTTCATTGTCAAATTCATCTTTTGCAACAATTTGATATTCAACTGTTGTTAAATATGGTTGACTGGGAATTTCAAATGAAAAAATAGAATCATTGATTTCTGTCATAGGAGTTGTATTCCATGTGCCTGGTGCTCCTTCATTAAGTGTAATTCTGTGTTTAATATCAACAGAAGCAATGTCGGATTCATCTAGTACCTTAGCTTTTATTACCCAAGGGCCAGTTCCAAATATGGTATCTTTTGGAAAAGGAGTAATAAAAGCAATACTGGGAGGAAGAATTTCGTTGGGAGAAGCTAAAATTTCAATGTTGTCAATGAGCCATCCATAGGCTGCATCGGAGCCGGTGGATCCACCTTTATTTATTCTAAAGGAAATTCTGATGGAATCTTGATTCGCAACGAGGGAAGAAATGTTAAATACTTCAGATTTCCACCACGATTGTAGTGGTAGCGTAGTTAGATTTGCAGCATCCCACTCAGAATAAGAAGATGCAGTAAACACAGGATTGGATCCTGAAAGGTAACCTCCTGTTGTCGGACGAGAGTATATACTATCCGCAGAGGGAATAACTTGAGGCGTACCATTGCCAATAATATATCTTAATTGCGCTTGATCCGTAGGAGCAATTTTGGCAATGTGTTTAAAACG
Organism: Bacteroidales bacterium; assembly: GCA_028683685.1. Lineage (GTDB taxonomy): Bacteria > Bacteroidota > Bacteroidia > Bacteroidales > WCHB1-69 > JAQUGA01. The sequence continues at coordinate 1,215 of JAQUHH010000220.1, read as the reverse complement.
CAAGTACACATTGTTGTAGCCCTGCGTGCTAAAGACGATGGTTGTTAATTGCGTATTTTGTCCTACGTTGGGAGGCACAATACCTCGAACTGATTTTGAACCCTCTGCAAAATAAACAGAATTTTGAGTCCAATCATCACTTCCAGTAACGGTTGTTGTGGTAAGTTGGAAAGGAATATTTTCAAACCCCTCCTGAATCAAATATGTTTGTGAAAATAGTGGCAATGTGAACACTATCATCACTAAAAATAGATACAGTTTTTTCATGGATATTATTATTTGGTTATTATTATTTTTTTTATTTTTTTTATTTTTCTTGCACATAATCTTGCAAAGATACGAAAGATTCATCCTTAAAATCATTTATTTATATATTAATAACAATTTTGTGCATATAATATCTTTAAAATTGTGGAAAACAGTTATTTGTATTATTGGAAATTAGTTAAAATGATTTTTTTTGTTATTTTTTTGTGATATTACTCTGATACTGTTGATTTTTGCTTTATTTTGCACTATATTTGTTAGTTCATTATTTTGCTTAATATCTACTATAAAACAAACTATTATGAAAAAAGTTTTATTAATCTCTACTATTTTTGTTTTGAGTTTTTCCATACATGCTCAAAGTTTAGTTCTACACCAAGGAACGCAGGTTCTGGCACACGATCAAGAAATTACTTTTCCTGTGGACATTAATGAAAATATGGTTGGTTCCCCAACGACTTCCATAAAAGTTGAAAATACAACGAATGATTACGTTCAAGTAAAGGTTAAAAAAACAATTATTGATACTGTAACTGGTTCAAGAAATTCTTTTTGTTGGGGGCAGTGTATCGACTCCAGATTATATATTTCGCCAACTCCATTGGTTATTGATGCGAATGAGTTGAACGAAGATAGTTTCTCTGCTGAGTATTGGCCCAATGGCTTGGAAGGAACTACTACTATTCGATATACGTTTTTCATTTACAATGAAACATCGGGAAATAATTATACTGATTCCGTTAGCGTAATTATGCATTTTGTAGTGAGTCCCGCTTCTGTTGAGCAATACCTAATGTCGAACTCTATCCTAAGCAATGCTCGACCCAATCCAGCAAATTCGTATACAAACATTCCTTATTCTTTACCCAATTCTTTTTCGGGCGAAGCTCAAGTAATTGTAAAAAACATTTTAGGAGCTACTGTGTTTTCTGAATTTTTGAATAATAG
>JAQUHH010000219.1 GCA_028683685.1 Bacteroidales bacterium | reverse complement strand
AATATTTATAGAGAAACTGTTTAATTGAAAACTAAACAAAATTCCTAAAATAAATATTCTAATTACAAAATTTTTCATTTTTTTATTGATTATTTTTTGACTCGGCAAAATTATAAAAAAAAACTAAACAAAATACTTTTACCTCAAAAAAAATGTTAAATCTTCACTTATTTTGTTAAAATGCTCTATAAGAGTGCTTTACAATTCTTATAAAATAACCATCATATAGTATTTCCATGAATAGCACTGCTTTTAATTTTCAAAAAAATCTCAAAAAAATTCTAAAAATAGCTTTCTACATATATTTCCAGCAATTTTTGTTTTATAATTTTGAAATATGTTAATTTTAAATTCATGTATTCAAATCTATATTCGTGTTATATTATGAATTAATTAAGGCATTGGGCTTGACTCCTGAAATAATATTGGAGTGTTCTCAAACAATGTTTGAATTTCTTTGTTTAAAAAGAGTACATTATATAGAAACAATAATACATTAGTAAGCAATATTTTATAATTTTGCCGACGTATTAATAATTAATCTAAGTTTTGAAGATATGCCTGAAGAAAGCAATGGAATCTTAAAAGAAGTAACAGAAACCGAATACAAATACGGTTTTTATACAGATATTGAAATGGACACCGCCCCAAAAGGATTAGACGAAAATACCATTCGTTTTATTTCAGCTAAAAAAGGAGAACCAGAGTGGATGCTAGAGTTTAGACTAAAAGCATTCCAGAAATGGCTCACGATGGAACTGCCAGATTGGGCTCATCTAAATATCCCTCCCATCAACTACCAAGACATTATTTATTATGCAGCTCCAAAAGCAAAAAAACAATTGAATAATTTAGACGAAGTAGATCCTGAATTACTTGACACATTCAATAAATTGGGAATTTCGCTGGATGAACAAAAAGTTTTATCAGGAGTAGCTGTGGATGCAGTTATTGATAGTGTTTCTGTAAAAACAACATTTCAAGATTCACTATCCAAACATGGTATTATTTTTTGCTCCATGAGCGATGCCATAAAAGAACATCCTGAATTGGTAAAAAAATACATTGGTTCAGTCATTCCAATTGGCGACAATTTCTTTGCAGCATTAAATTCAGCCGTTTTTACAGATGGTTCCTTTTGTTATATACCCAAAGGAGTTCGCTGTCCACTTGAATTGTCTACCTATTTCAGAATCAACGCTGCAAACACAGGTCAATTTGAACGAACTTTATTGATTGCCGATGAAGGCTCGTATGTGAGCTATATGGAAGGATGCACAGCTCCCCAACGAGATGAAAATCAATTGCATGCAGCCATCGTTGAATTGATTGCCATGAAAGATGCACAAATAAAATATTCTACGGTACAAAACTGGTATCCTGGAAATAAAGAAGGCTTAGGTGGTATATATAACTTTGTAACCAAAAGAGGAATTTGCAAAGGAGATCGTTCTAAAATTTCATGGACTCAAGTAGAAACAGGTTCTGCCATCACATGGAAATATCCAAGTTGTATTCTTTTGGGAGATTACTCCGTAGGAGAATTTTATTCCGTGGCTGTTACCAACAATCATCAACAAGCTGATACCGGCAGCAAAATGATACACCTTGGAAAAAACAGTTCCAGTACCATTATTTCCAAAGGCATCTCTGCAGGGAAAAGTCAAAATAGTTATAGAGGTCTCGTGAGAATTGGGAAAAAAGCCATCAACTCCCGTAACTTTTCTCAATGCGATTCCCTTCTGATGGGCGACAAATGCGGTGCACATACATGGCCGTACATTCGCTCCGAAAATAAATCATCCGTGGTTGAACACGAAGCAACAACTTCAAAAATATCAGACGATCAACTATTCTATTGCAATCAAAGAGGAATCGATACTGAACAAGCAATTGGTTTGATTGTCAACGGTTATGCCAAAGAAGTACTAAATAAACTCCCCATGGAATTTGCTGTTGAAGCTCAAAAATTATTGGCAATTAGCTTGGAAGGAAGCGTTGGTTAGAGTTAAGAGTTAGAAGTTATAAGTTAAGAGTTAGAATTAAAAAAAAACATATGTTACTTGAAATAAAAAATCTTCATGCGTCCATAAATGGAAAAGAGATACTAAAAGGATTGGATTTAAAAATTAACAGAGGTGAAGTTCATGCTATAATGGGACCAAACGGTACCGGAAAAAGCACTTTAGCTGCGGTTATTGCGGGAAAAGACATTTATAATGTTACCAAAGGAGAAATTATCTATAAAGAGAAAAACCTGATGGACTTATCCATCGAAGATAGAGCCCGCGAAGGAATTTTTATTGGCTTTCAATATCCTGTAGAAATCCCTGGAGTTAGCATTACAAACTTTATGCGTACTGCCGTTAACGAGATTCGACAATACCGAAACTTAGAAGCTCTTTCTGCGGCTGAATTCTTAGCCATGATGGAAGAGAAGAAAAAACTTCTCGAACTGCATTCTAAACTCACAAATCGCTCCGTAAACGAAGGGTTTTCAGGAGGAGAGAAAAAAAGAAACGAAATTTTCCAAATGGCTATGCTCGAACCAGAACTTGCCATTTTAGATGAAACAGATTCCGGTTTAGACATTGATGCTTTAAGAGTCGTTGCAGCTGGCGTAAACAAGCTTCGAAGAAGTGATAATGCGACAGTTGTTATTACCCACTATCAAAGACTTCTCGATTATATCGTACCTGATTTTGTTCATATTTTATATGAAGGGAAAATTGTTAAAACCGGAAATAAAGACCTCGCTATTGAATTGGAAGAAAAAGGCTACGATTGGATTAAAAATGAATTGCTTTTAAAAAAATAAGTTATGCAAACAAGTTTTGACTTAAAAAATCACCTCATCGATCTCTTCCATATAAATGAAGAAACTTTGGTTAAAGGAGATTCCACTGAGATATATAAGCTCCGAAAAGAAGCATTGGCCATTTTTGCTAAAAAGGGATTCCCTACCCAAAAAATAGAACAATGGAAAAACACGAATTTAACAGATTCTACAAATCAAAAATACGAAATACTCTTTAATGCTCCTCCTTATAACCCCGTGGAAAGCTATTTCAAGTGCAACGTTCTCAATTTTGACACATACATGTTTACACTCTTAAATGGGTGGTATGTTCACAAAAATGCTCCTCTCACTTTATTTCCCGACGGAACCATCGTTGGAAGCTTAGCTCATGCAAGAACTCAATATAAGGATATTGTTGATAAATATTTGGGGAAAATTGCCATAGACGAAAACAATCCTATGATTTCGCTTAACAATGCTTTTATTCAAGATGGAGTTTTTATCTATGTTCCTGAAAAAGTAGTGGTTAGCAAACCAATGCAAATTGTCAATATCGTAAAAACAAAAAAAGATTTATTTATCCAAAACAGAAACTTAATTATTGTAGAAAAAAATGCAGAATTAAAACTTGTTCATTGCGACGATTCTTTGGAATTTGGAAAGTCATTTATTAATAATGTGACCGAAATTGTTGCAAAAGAGAATTCTTTTGTCGAATATTATAAATTGGAAAATAAAGATGAAGAATCAACTCTAATAAACAATGTTTACATTCATCAAAAAGACAACAGTAGTATTAAAACGAATACCATTACACTCAATTCAGGAATTACCCGAAATACAGTAATAATAGATATGGATGGAGAATACTGCGAAGCAAACGTGAATGGATTATATCTTGTTGACGGCAAGCAAAAAGTAGATAATTACGTTAAAGTCGACCATAAAAAGCCCAATTCAATAAGCAGGCAATTATATAAAGGAATTATTGACGACCAAGCTTCTGGTTGCTTCAATGGTCATGTTGTTGTTCACAAAGACGCTCAAAAAACACAAGCATATCAATCCAACAAAAACATTGCGCTTACAGATGATGCATTTGTGAGTTCAAAACCTTTTTTAGAAATTTATGCTGATGATGTAAAATGTAGCCATGGTGCAACAATAGGGCAACTTGATGACAATGCCATGTTCTATCTTCGTTCGCGAGGTATTTGCGAACGCAATGCTAGAATGTTATTGATGTATGCGTTTGCTATGGAAGTTGTCAATAATATTTCAATTGAATCCTTACATCAAAAAATTGATGATATGGTGACCAAACGACTAAAAGGCGAACTCAGCATATGCGACCAATGTGTTTTGCATTGTTCCGATCCCGCCGAATTTCATTTTGAAATTGACATTTCAAAATTTTAACAACAAACAGAAAAACTGTTTATTATGAAAAAAAACGAAGAATTACTTCGAACAATAGAGATGAATCATGGCATTGTAAGTATGATAGATCAAAATAAATTGCCCTTTGAATTCAAGATAGTACAAAGTTATACCTATTCCGAAACCTGTCAGCACATTAAACGA
>JAQUHH010000011.1 GCA_028683685.1 Bacteroidales bacterium | reverse complement strand
GAAATAATCCAAGTTTAGATATTGTGATGAAAATATTGACTGCATTTCCAGATATCGATTCAGATTGGTTGATGTTTGGGGATGGAAAAATGTATAAAGATGAAATTTCAAATATACAACCAGAAAGTCCTGCTTTACAAAGTAACAAGCAGGCTTTGGAGATGATGGATTTGTTTTCGGCTGAGGAAACGGCTGAGGAATCTGAAGAAAATGAAATTGCAGAAATCCATCAAAATGAGCTTAAAAACACTTCACATGAATCCTCTCTGTTAAAGTCAGAAATAGTGCCAAATAAAGCAGAGATTCGAGATGAAGAACCTGCTTTGTATATTAAAACAAATCTCAATAATATAGACAATCCTGAAAGCTCTAATAATACTAATGTAGAAAAAGAGTCTGAAAATCATCCTAAAAAAGAGGAAAAACAAATACGAAAAATTGTGTTTTTTTACACAGATAAAAGTTTTTCGGAGTATTATCCTGAGAATTAGAAGGTTTTTTCGATAAATACTTGAAAAAAGAGACTTTATTTTAGATAAAGGTGATTGTTTCTCAAAATAATTTGTACTTTTGCAGTCCGAATTATAAAAACAATATTATTATTAATCAAACAATTTAAAATTATGACGAATCAGTATGAAGCCGTTTTCATTATGACTCCCGTTTTGTCTGATGATCAGATGAAGGAAGCGGTAAGCAAGTTCGAGAAACTGATACTCGACAAAGGAGCTGAGATAGTTCATCAAGAGAATTGGGGATTACGCAAATTAGCGTATCCAATTCAACGAAAAAACACAGGTTTTTACCATTTATTTGAGTTTAAAGCCGAAGGTAGTTTAATTAAAGACCTTGAAATTCAATTCATTCGCGATGAAAGAGTGATGCGTTTTTTAACCGTTAAGTTAGACAAACATGCTATTTCTTACAATCAAAGAAAACGCGATAAAAAGAGTGCATTAGTAGCAGAAGTTAAAGAAAACAATTAAACAAAACCTTGAATTATGGCAAATCAAACAGAAATTAAATATTTAACCCCCATTGCGGTTGATGTTAAAAAGAAAAAATATTGTCGTTTTAAAAAAATGGGCATTAAATATATTGACTATAAAGATGCTAGTTTTTTATTGAGATTTATCAACGAACAAGGAAAAATTCTTCCTCGTCGTGTAACCGGAACTTCTCTTAAATATCAACGTAAGGTTGGTCAAGCTGTTAAACGTGCTCGTCATATCGCAGTTTTACCGTACGTAGCCGATTTATTGAAATAATCTTAAAAAAACAGTCAATCCATGGAAATTATATTAATACAAGACATCGAAAAATTAGGGTATGCAAACGATATAGTTGTTGTAAAAAATGGCTATGCTCGTAATTTTTTATTCCCTAAAAAATTAGCTAAACCAGCTACGGAATCAAATCGTAAGGTTTTGGCAGAAAATATCAAACAACGTGCTTTTAAAGAAGATAAAATTCGCAATGAAGCACAAGCTATCGCAACTAAACTTGAAGATATTATTATTAATATTGGAACAAAATCATCCGAAACAGGTAAGATTTTTGGTTCTGTAAATGCGCTTCAAGTAGCAGATGCAATTAAAACTCAATTAAATGTCGAAGTGGATCGTAAAAAAATCACCATCGATGGCGAAACGATTAAAGAACTTGGCGAATACACTGCAAAAATAAATCTTCATAAAGAAGTAAAAGTGGTGATTAAACTTAATGTTATTGCCGAATAATTTAATCTGCTTTTGAATAGTCAAAGCTGACTATGATGAAAAACAAAATTGAATAAAACGAAGTAAAAAAATACCCAATGAAAAGAACATATCAACCTTCGAATAGAAAAAGGAAAAACAAACACGGTTTTCGCAAAAAAATGGAATCAGCGAACGGTCGTAGAACTTTGGCCAATCGTCGTGCAAAAGGTCGTAAAAAACTGACCGTTTCTGACGAAAATTCTGCGAAAAAATTCTAATAAATTTTTTCTTTTTCCAAAATTTATTACAGCAAAGAAGCGTGGTTATCCCATTCTTCTTTGCTTTTTTGTATTAGTGTAGTACATCTGATTATTTCCCTCTGTCTTATCTGGGATTTAATACTATTGTGCAATCGAATATGTTTGTGTTCGATTTGCAGAAAGATATTACATGTTATAGATTCTGATTACAGAAAAGATTACGAAGATATACAAAAACAAAAACGACGCAATTGCGTCGTTTTTATTTATTATAACCATTTTACCAAATCAAAATCTTGACGGTGAGGTAGGTTTTCATTTTTAGGATAGAGCCTGAACACATAGTCGTATACGCCTACATTAATGGCTGGTATTTTTGCTTCAAGACTTAGGGTATTCTCTGAAAAATCCGTCTGGATAAGATCTATTTTTTTGAATATTTTATTGATTTTACCATTGGTTTTTTGAGCAAAAAGAATTTCAACACCCAGATCTTCAGGGCTGAGATTGCCGATATGAAGTTTTATTTTAGCATTAAAAGTTTCGCCAAGCATTAAAGGTTTTTCCTCTGAATTAGGAGTTTCAATATTTACTACATAAATAGTATCCCAAGCATTTGTAACTTTTGATTTCCATTTTGAAACTTGCGAAGCGAGTTCATAGTTGTTTTTACATATTTCATCTGTTCGTTCAAATAAAATACTGTAAAATCGGTCGTAGTAGTCGTCTACTTGACGTTTCATTGTGAATCGAGGAGCAATTTCAACCCAGTTTTTCTTAATATGTTGCACCCACATACTAGGGATTTTTTCATCGTCGAGTTGATAATAAATCGGAACAATTTCTTCTTTCAATTTGTCATAAATTGTTTCCGCATCCAAAAGATCTTGGAAATTTTGATTTTGATATGTTTTGTCTTCTTTTAATGCCCAACCTGCACCGGGGGTGTATCCTTCGCCCCACCATCCATCGAGAACACTAAAATTTAAAACACCATTCATCACAGCTTTTTCGCCACTAGTGCCAGATGCTTCCATCGGACGGGTAGGCGTATTTAGCCATAAATCGCACCCAGAAATGAGTTTTTGTGCCAATGGAATATCGTAGTTTTCAATAAAAATAACTTTCCCTAAAAAACGATCCATTCGACTGATTTCAATAATTGATTTTATTAAATCTTTTCCTTCACCGTCGGCTGGATGTGCTTTCCCTGCATAAATTAATTGAATGGGGCGTTCAGGATCATTTACTAAATCAGATAAACGGTCTAAATTACTAAATAATAATTTTGCTCTTTTATAGGTTGCAAATCGTCGTGCAAACCCAATGGTAAAAGCATTCTCATTGAGTGCATTCAAAGTGTTGAAAATCAATCGGGGATTCTCCTGACGACGGGTCATATCGCTGGCTAAACGAACTTTAATATAATTTATAAGTTCTAATTTCAGCTGTTTACGGATATCCCAAATTTCATTATCTGGAACTTCCTTTATTTTTTCCCACAAAACCGTCTCTGTTTGATTTTTTAAGAAATCTTTGCCAAAGGTTTTGTAATGTAGTTTCTGACAACTTTTGTGAGCCCAAGTAGGGTAGTGAACACCATTCGTTACGTAGCCAATATGCAATTCTTCTGGAAAATATCCTTTGTATAAATCAGCAAACATTTCTCGACTCACACGGCCGTGAATTTTACTAACTCCATTCACTTCTTGAGAAAGTTTAGTCGCCAAAATACTCATCGAAAACTTTTCATTTGAATCGTTTTCATGCATTTTTCCTAAATTCATAAATGTTTCCCAAGTAATATTCATCCGTTGTGGATAATGCGACATATAAATCCTCAATAAATCTTCAGAAAAATAATCATGACCGGCTGGAACGGGTGTATGTGTTGTAAAAAGCGATGAAGAACGAACGATTTCAGTAGCTTGCGAAAAAGGAATGTTTTTGTCTTGTATGTGGTTTTTTAGTCGCTCAAGTCCCATAAAAGCAGCATGCCCTTCGTTGCAATGATATATTTTTGGGTCCAGCTTAAGTTTATTTATTACTCTAATTCCTCCCACACCAAGAAGCATTTCTTGTTTGAGACGATTTTCCCAATCTCCTCCATACAGATTATGTGTTATGGTACGGTCAATATCATTATTGTCTTCAAAATCTGTGTCTAAAAGATATAATGGAATGCGTCCTACATCTACTCTCCAAATCTTAGCATACAGCGTCCTGCCTGGAAATGCAATGCTGATTTTTTGCCAATTCCCATTTTTATCTCTTTGAGGAATAAGCGGTAATTGCGTAAATTTTTGAGAGATGTATTTGTTTATTTGCTCTCCCTGGCTATTTAGTTCTTGTTTAAAGTAGCCATAGCGATATAATAAACCAATTCCAATCATATTGCGATTCGAGTCACTGGCTTCTTTTAAATAGTCGCCGGCTAATATTCCTAATCCCCCTGAATAAATTTTTAATGAATCGTGAATTCCAAACTCCATGCTAAAATAGGCTACCATTTCCTCACTCTGATTCTCTTTTTCCTGCATGTAGGCTTTAAATTGGGAATGAACTTTATTCATGCGTTGCAAAAACTCAGTGTCTTTTTCCAAAGATTGAATTTTTTCATACGATAACATTTCCAACATAGCAATGGGATTCTGTTGCGATGATTTCCAAATCAATGGATCAATGCTTTCAAACAACTCAATGGCTTCAAAATTCCACGACCACCAATAGTTTTTACTAAGTTCATTTAGGGCTTGCAAAGACTGGGGTAAATTCATGGTGATGAAAATTTTTCGCCACTCTGTATCTACTTTTTTTAATTCTGATTTACTGTGTTTGTAAATCGGAACTTTTTGTTTGTACGATTCAAATCTTAAAACTGCTTTCTCAATAGACTGACTGTGAGCTGCATAATAATTGTTTATAACGGCATCCCAAGTTACATTTTTAGCCAATTCTTTGGCTTGTTTTGAAATTTCTTGATATTCATCGCTGGATATGCCAACAAAATCGTGCAATAGATCTTTAATTTCCATAACTTCTTCTGAATAGTTTTCCAGATTTCGATCTAGGATATAAATAGATTTGTGAATGCCATTGTTAAGTTTACGAATCCATAAACCAAAGCCCGAACGATTGGTGGTTAGCGTAGGAATTCCCAAAGCAGCACTTTCATGAGGGGTGTAGCCCCATGGTTCATATAAGGATGGGAAAATGGTTAAATCAAAAGCGGCTAAAAATTCATAATAAGAGATGTTGAAAATTCCATCTTTTCCGTCTAAATAGGTAGGAACAAATATGATTTTTACCTTATCTTCGGGACGATTCCTTAAGCCAGAATTGATGAGTTGATTAATGATCGGATTTTCTGAATAATCAAATATCCAGTGTGTTAAATAATCTTCTATGGCTGGTTTGTCAAAGGATATGTTCTCAAAATCAATGTCTTCACGAGGCGAAACAACTTTGGCTGGGACGGCTATATAGGCAAGAATGCTTTTGTTTTGGTCGGATTTGTTATATGCCGCCAAACTATCTATTAAAAGGTCGAATCCTTTGCTTTTTATTTGATGCGTTCCGCTGGTAAGAACCATTAAGCAATTATTGTCAATTTTTTGTTTGGTAATTGCTTCAGCTGTATTTATCAATTTTTTACGACTTTTAACCCGAATTTCATGATGCTTGTCTGTGACTTGAGTTAACTCAGGATCAAAGCCATTTGGAGTGACAATAACATTTTTTTTATCATATAAAACCGTGGCTTCCATTTTGCAAATTTCGCTTACGGTTGTAAAGCTATCGACATTGCTAACAGCCGTTCTTTCAAGAGAGTATTTTGAACGAATATTATAACGGTAACTGAGTAAATCTGCATTTAATATTTCTTTGGAAAAAGCAACATGTTTATTGTCTTTGGCTAATTCCTTGGCTAAAACATTACCATGAGCTGTAAAGATTGTAGCCACTTGAGGTAAATATTTTTTTAAGTATAAAACGCCAGTTCCCGAACTCCATTCATTAAAATGAGCTACGATTTTATCTTGTGCAGAAATATGATATTCATAAAAACTTTCAATGGCCTTGGCTGCAGCGTATCCAAAAAGAGCAGGCTCTATATAGTCCCATTCACCACTAATGGAATCGAGTTTATAATCCTCCCAATATTCCGTTAGAATTTGATCCTTATTGATAATATATTGCGAAAAATCAACTAAAATGACAATTGGGTTTCCAGGAACATTCCAATTTCCAATTCTAAATTTTATCCCTTTTTTGTCGGCATATTCATGCCATTTTTTATAAATATTTTTATTTTCGATAAATTCTGGATTGTTGTGCGTCTCTTTCCAAACATCGGGTCCAATAAGTATATAATTGTCGTTGAACCTTTTTACCATATGTGTCGCTTTCCCCGCCATAACAGTGTGAATACCACCAATTTTATTGCATATCTCCCAACCGGTTTCAATGACGTAATCTGCTTTGTACTTTATATCTCTCATTTTGAAATTATTTTTTATTGATTACAAATTTACACTTTTTATCTCTTTTTTTCATCTAAATTTGATTAAAAGTAAGTATGATCTTGATTAATAGATGAATATATGTTTTAAGATTCTTGATTTTTATTATTTTGCATTAGATTTAGAAAATCAATTATAGCAGCGATCCTTGTAATCCGATAAATTTTAAAAGTTTTTTCACCTCCTGCTCCTCAGAGAAAAAACGGAATCCCATAATTTAATCGATTGATTTTCAACTCTCTCTCTTCGGAGATGAAGGGTAAAAGTATTGAAAATCACGAATTAATATCAATGTAAAAAATAAGCTCCTTTCTCTCATAACGGCAGTAAACATCTAATAATCTTTGTATTACATTGATTCACTAAGTTTTATCGGACAACAATAATGAGTGATTAATTCTTATGAACAAAAAAAAAGCAATCTTGTTTGTTTTTTAAAAATAAATAGACGACCCTCAAAAAAATATTTTATGAAAAACATTCTAACACTAATTATCATTATTTCGAGCTTGTCAATAAATGCTCAAAAAGTGGCGTTCAAAATATTTGAAAAAGGGGGAAAGGAGTCTTCTTATGAAGATTTATACAATTCGTCCGTAAAACAAGATATAATTATGTTCGGTGAGCTTCACGATGACGCCATGGTGCATTGGCTTCAATACGAACTAACAGCTGATTTATATAAAAAATCTGGCAAAACTCTAATTTTGGGTGCAGAAATGTTTGAAGCCGACAATCAAACCGTTTTGGATGAATACTTGCAAGGGAAAACTAAAGAACGAAATTTTTTGGATGATGCTCGTTTGTGGAGCAATTATAAAACCGATTATCGAGCCTTGGTTGAATTTGCTAAAGAAAATAAATTAGCTTTTATTGCCACTAATATTCCCCGTCGCTATGCTGCTTTGGTTAATAGCGGCGGTTTTGAAGCGCTGGATAATCTATCCAATCAGGCCAAACAGTGGATGGCACCTCTTCCTCCAAAATACGATTCCGAATTATCATCCTATAAAAAAATGCTCGAAATGATGGGTAGCTCGCCCGGAGCTGGAATGAGAAATCAAAATATAGAAAATTTCCCCAAAGCTCAAGCCATAAAAGATGCAACAATGGCTCATTTTATTTTGAAAAACTATGAGAAAGGAAAACTTTTTGTTCATTATCAAGGAGCTTTTCATTCTGATGATTATCAGGGTATTGTTTGGTATTTAAATGAAGAAAATAAAAATTTAAAGATATTAAGTATTTCAGTGAGTCGCCAAGACGATATCTCCAAATTGGACGTAGAGTATTTAAACAAAGCTGATTATATTATTGTAGTCCCTAACTCAATGACCAAAACTCACTAAGCAGTCGTGTGGTTTTCGAAAATGTAAATTCATGTAACAAACACTTTTTTAAATGTAATTTACAAGAACATACTTTATTTTTTTTAGATAAATACTTATTTCACTGTTAATCAGTTCACAATGAGACAGATGTTATTTTTATACTAATTGTAAAATTATAAATTGCTTGTTTTAAGCGACTTTCTAACAAAATCGGATATTTAGTTTTTTAAAAGGCGAGATATTAGGTGTATAGCTTGTTTTATTGTCGATTCGTATTGAAAAAATAATGTATATTTGCCGTTCATTACTAACAAAAAGCAACCAATATTATTTATTTATGAGTTTAAAAATTGTTGTGTTAGCAAAGCAAGTTCCCGATACAAGAAATGTAGGGAAAGATGCTATGAAGGCTGACGGTACAGTAAACAGAGGTGCCTTGCCTGCTATTTTTAATCCTGAAGATTTAAATGCTCTCGAAATGGCATTAACGATTAAGGATAAAGTTCCTGGTACAGAAATCATTATATTGACGATGGGACCTTCACGTGCTGCTGAAATCATCAGAGAATCGATTTACAGAGGAGCAGATCGTGGATATTTAATTACCGATAGAAAATTTGCAGGCTCGGATACTTTGGCAACTTCATACGCTATTTCGATGGCCGTAAAGAAAGCCAATCCAGATATCGTAATTGCGGGTCGTCAAGCGATTGATGGGGATACTGCTCAAGTTGGACCTCAGGTGGCCGAAAAACTAAATTGGCCTCAAATTACGTATGCAGAAGAAGTTATTTCGGTAAATTCTTCCACCATCGTTATTAAACGTCGTTTAGAAAGAGGAGTCGAGACGGTAGAATGCAAAACTCCTGTTCTCATTACCGTTCATAGTTCTGCTCCCGAATGCCGAGCCAGAAATGCAAGCCGGATGATGACTTATAAGCATGCCAGAACGGCCACTGAACTTCAAGAAGAAGTAAGGGATTATACTGAATTGTACAATCAGCGTCCATATCTCGAACTCGAAGAATGGAATGTTGAAACAATTAATGCAGATACAAATTGTTTAGGTTTGTCAGGTTCTCCCACAAAAGTAAAAAAGATAGACAATGTCGTTTTGCAACAAAAAGATTCTATGGTGTTGACAGACAGCGATAAAGATGTTGAATTGTTGATGGTAAATCTGATTTCAAGCCATGTGGTAGGTTAAAATTAATGTCAAATTAAAAAAGAATCAAACGTGAATAATATATTTGTATACTGTGAAATAACAGAAGATGGCAAAATTGCCGATGTAAGTTTGGAATTGCTTTCCAAAGGACGTAAACTTGCTGATGAACTTAAGGTTAAATTAGAAGCGGTGGTTATCGGAAACGGATTGTCAAAAATAGAAGAAGAGGTGCACCCTTATGGTGTTGATGTCATTCATTTGGCCGACAAATCTTCTTTATTCCCATATTTAACACTGCCACATACTGCTATAATTTGTGATATTTTCAAACGAGAAAAACCCGAAATTGCCTTATTTGGTGCTACTTCAATAGGACGCGATTTGGCTCCTCGTATAGCTTCTGCTTTAAAATGTGGTTTAACAGCCGATTGTACTAGTTTGGAAATTGGTGACCACACCGAAACCAAATCAGGAAAAACATATAAAAATCTTTTATATCAAATTCGTCCTGCCTTTGGTGGAAATATTATTGCCACCATTATCAATCCGGATACACGTCCACAAATGGCCACTGTTCGCGAAGGTGTGATGAAACTTGAACCCGCTACTCGTCCTGTTAAAGCAATGATTAAGTTGATTGACATGGATAAAGTTTTATGCGACGATATGTTTAGTATTAAGATTTTAGAACGTCATATCGAAGCTCAAAAAATAAATTTAAAAGCAGCTCAAATTCTGGTTTCAGGTGGATATGGCGTTGGTTCTCGCGAAAACTTTAAGCATTTATACGATTTGGCTGCTGTCCTTGGTGGCGAAGTTGCTGCTACTCGTGCAGCCGTTGATGCGGGTTTTATAGAACACGAACGCCAAGTGGGACAAACTGGTGTGACGGTTCGTCCAAAATTATACATCGCTTGTGGAATTTCTGGAGCTGTTCAACACAGAGCAGGAATGGATCAATCAGCAAAAATTATTTCTATTAATTCGGATCCAAAAGCTCCAATTAATGCAATCGCTGATTATACTATTGTAGGCGAAATCAATCAGGTTATTCCTAAAATGATTCAGTTTTACAAAAAACATTCGAAATAATATTTACATTTTAAATTAAAAACAATGGCAAATTTTTATACAGATAATGATGCTTTGAATTTTCATCTAAATCACCCTTTGATGGAAAAAATCGTCCGTTTGAAGGAAGATGATTTTAAAGAAGCAAAAAAATATGACCAAGCACCTTTGGATTACGAAGATGCAATTGATACATACGATAAAGTATTGGAAATTGTAGGCGATATTTGTGGAAATATTATTGGACCCAATGCTGAATCAGTAGATCAAGACGGACCACAATTGGTTAATAATGAGGTGATTTATGCTGCTGGAACGAAACATAATATTGATGCATTAACACAATCAGGACTTTTTGGAATGTCGTTGCCCAGAAAATATGATGGACTAAACCTTCCCATGGTTCCTTATGTGATGGCAGCAGAATTAGTTTCTCGTGCAGATGGCGGATTTGCAAATATTTGGGGGCTTCAGGATTGTGCGGAAACTCTTCACGAATTTGCGGATGAAGAAATAATGCAAGAGTTTCTTCCTCGAATTAATAAAGGTGAAACTATGGCAATGGATCTTACCGAACCTGACGCTGGTTCAGATTTACAAGCGGTTCAGCTAAAAGCTAGCTTTGATGAAAAATCAAATAGATGGTTGCTCAATGGAGTAAAACGCTTTATTACCAATGGCGACGCCGATATTTCGTTGGTTCTGGCTCGCTCCGAAGAAGGAACGCAAGACGGCCGCGGTCTATCTCTTTTTGTTTTTGACAGAAAAGATGGTGGAATGAAAGTTCGTCGTATAGAAAATAAAATGGGAATTAAAGGTTCTCCAACCTGTGAATTGGTTTTCAAAAATGCTCCTTCAAAACTGGTAGGCGATCGCAAATTAGGGTTAATCAAATATGTAATGTCGTTGATGAATTCTGCACGCTTAGGTGTTGGTGCCCAGTCCGTTGGCATTGCAGATGCAGCCTATCGCGAAGCTTTGAAATATGCATATGAACGCGAACAGTTTGGCAAAGCCATTATTAAATTCCCTGCAGTGTACGAAATGCTCACTTCTATGAGAGTTCGTTTGGAAGCAAGTCGTTCTTTACTCTACGAAACATGTCGTTATGTAGATATTTATAAAGCTCTTTCTCATATTTCTACTCAACGCCCACTGACTCCAGAAGAGCGCAATGAAATGAAATATTATCAACGCACTGCTGATGGTTTTACACCTCTTTTAAAACTATTCTCCAGTGAGTATTGCAACCAAATTACATACGATGCTATTCAAATTCACGGGGGAACCGGTTTTATGAAAGATTTCCCTGTTGAACGTCTTTATCGTGATGCTCGAATTACATCCATTTACGAAGGCACTAGCCAACTTCAGGTTGTTGCAGCCATTCGTGCCGTTATCAATGGTTCCTATTTGAAAAGAATTAGAGAAATGGAAGCTGTAAAAGTAAAACCAGAACTAGAAGGAATTAAAAGACAACTGGTAGAACTTACAGCTCGCTATGAACTTGCTGTTAAGTCAGTTACAGAACTTAACGATGGCGAAATTCTTGATTTCCATGCCCGCAGATTGGTGGAAATGGCAGGTTATATTATTATGACTTACCTTTTGGTAAACGATTCTATGAGAGATGATAAATTTGAAGATTCAGCCAGAGTATTTTTGAATATCGCAGTTTCTAAATTTAATGAAGCAGAATCCTATATCCAAAATTTTGATATCGAAGATTTAGCTTTGTATAAAAAAGAATCATTTGAATCAAAAACAGAATAATTCTCTGTTTTAATTATTTAAAAGTGCGTTTGGAGCTATTTCAAACGCACTTTTTTTATATGCTCTCTATGGAATCTTTGAGAAAACTGAATCTAATTCTTAATTTTACTCGTGAAGGTATAATTAAAAGCAAAAATCATCTCTTTTCATGAGAAATTATCTTATTTTTGCAATGAAATCAGCGGTATGAAAAAACTTAATTGGTATATTCTAAAATCTTATCTCGGCCCTTTGGTCATGACTTTTTTTATTGCTGTTTTTATTCTTTTGATGCAATTTTTATGGAAATATGTAGACGACCTTGTGGGAAAAGGTTTGGAGTGGCATATTATCCTACAATTGCTTTTTTATGCTTCGTTTACTTTTATTCCTTTGGCTCTGCCTTTAGCCATTTTAATGTCATCATTAATGCTATTTGGAAACTTGGGAGAACGATATGAGCTAGTTGCCATGAAGTCAGCCGGAATTTCCTTAATTAAAATGATGAAACCCCTTGTGTTTTTTACCTTGCTAATAAGCGCCGGTGCTTTTGCTTTTTCAAATTATTTGCTGCCGGTGGCAAATCTCAAAATGCAAGCTCTTTTGTATGATGTTAGAGAGCAAAAGCCTGCATTAAGCATTCCCGAAGGGGTTTTTTATAAAGGAATTGAAGACTATGTAATTCGGGTTGCAAAAAAAGAAAAAGACAATCAAACAGTACGAGATGTACTTATTTATGATCACACAAATCGCATGGGAAATACTTCTGTGACCAGAGCAGAGTGGGGAACTATGGTGATGACCGAAGATAAAAAGTTTTTAATATTTTCATTGTATAATGGTTTCATGTACGATGAAGATCCTCAAAGAGGACTGTTTAGTTTAGTCCGCCCGATTACTCGAGTTAAGTTTAAGGAAAATAAAAAGCGTTTCGATTTGTCTTCTTTTTCAATGTCGAGAACCAACGAAGAGTTTTTTAAAGACAATTATCAAATGCTGAATGTTAAGCAGTTAAGTCTGTTTATCGATTCCTTAAACCAAGAAATGCAAAAAGAACGTTATGACTTTTCGGCTCATGTTTTGGAAAATTTCTATTATGGACAAAATATGTACGACACTCTTTCGGATAAAAACATTAATGATTATTCGGAATACCCGGAAGATGTTTTGCAACTCTTTGAAAACCATGAAAAAAATCAAATTTATGAAATGGCTCTTCAAACAGCCCGATCTCAGAAAGATATCATAGAATTTAAATATACAGATTTGGATTATCAGAGAAAATCAATAATACGGTATGAAATAGAATGGCATCGAAAATTCACTTTATCCATCGCTTGTTTATTGTTGTTTTTTATTGGAGCTCCTCTGGGTGCAATCATCCGTAAAGGCGGTCTGGGGCTCCCTATGGTTATTACTGTCTTGATTTTTGTTTTCTTTTGGGTCATTACCATTTCAGGTGAAAAGTTTGCTCGGGAAGATGTTTTTCCAGCCTATGTTGGAATGTGGATTTCTTCATTTATTCTTTTTCCAATTGGGATTTATCTTACGTTAAAATCGGCTACCGATTCTCCTCTTTTAGATTCCGACTCTTGGAAAAAGTTTTTTAATAACAAAAAAAAGAAGTTTAAAAAGTAATTGAGATGAGAATATTGCAAATATGTAACAAACCTCCATATCCTCCGCTCGAAGGCGGACCCATTGCAATGAATGCAATCACACAAGGATTGATTGAAAGTGGTCATAAAGTGCAGGTTCTAGCAGTTAACTCTTCAAAATTTACGGGTGACAAAATGCCCGAAGAATACAGAAGTAAAACATCCTATCAGGAAGTTGATATTGATCTGTCAATAAAGCCCTTGCAAGCTTTAATCAACCTTTTTAGTTTAAAATCTTTGCATGTTGAAAGATATAAAACCAAGAGTTTTTATGCTAAAATAACAGAAATTCTTAAAAATCAAGAGTTTGATATTATTCATTTTGAATCTATATTTTTAGCTTTTTCAATTCCTTTAATACGAAAATACTCGAAGGCTAAAATTGTAATTCGCACCCATAATGTAGAGCATCTTATTTGGAAAAGATTGGCGAAAAATGAAGCAAATTGGTTCAAAAAGCTTTATTTACAGCATATTACCAATACTCTAAAGAGATTTGAATTAAATATAGTAAACAAAGCAGACGGAATTCTTTCGATTACAGAACAAGATGCCCGTTTTTTCAGAGAGCATAATGTTCAAACACCTATTATTGAATTGCCTTTTGGAATAAATTTGAAATCCATAAAAATTGCCCAAAGAGAGATTAAATCGGAAAAACCATCTTTGTTTTTTATTGGTTCATTAAATTGGCAACCCAATGTTGAAGGAATGGAGTGGTTTTTAAAAAAAGTTTGGAATCATCCTGGTTTTGACTTTTCAGAATATGAGTTACACATTGCCGGACGCCACACGCCTCCGCATTTTTACGAATTTGCCAATGAAACAACTTTTATACATGGTGAGGTAGACGATGCTTTGCAATTTATGGCAAATCACGATGTAATGATTGTGCCTTTGTGGTCGGGAAGCGGTGTGCGGATTAAAATTATTGAAGCTTTTCTAATGGAAAAAGCAGTAATTAGTACCACTGTTGGTGCCGAAGGACTAAATTATACAAATGGTACTGATATTTTTATTGCCGATAATGCAGATGCTTTTTCGGAGTCTATTCAGACTCTTTTGAAAAATGCTGAAAACTGCGAAAAGATTGGAAAAAATGCTCGAAAATTAATTTCTGATTTTCATAATAATGAGTTGATTATTAATAAATTGATAGACTTTTATAAAGAATTGTAAGATGGAAATTTCAGTTGAAAAAAAGAATCTTTTTGTCCTTTTATCAAGGATTCCATACCCTTTGGAAAAAGGAGATAAATTAAGAGCTTATCATCAATTGAAAATACTTTCCAAAACATATAATTTGTTCATCTTTGCTCTTTACAAAGGCGAGTATACAGCAGAATCAGAGGCAAAAGTTTCGGAATTATGCGTTGATTATAAGTTTTTCAAGTTGACTTTATGGAATCGTTTTTGGGGCATGCTCTATGCCATTTTCTCGGGTTTGCCTTTTCAAACTGCCTATTTTTTTAGTTTTAAAGCCAAAAAAATGATTCTGCAAAGCATACAAAAGTTTAAACCTGATGTAGCCTACGTTCAGCTTATTCGTGTGGCAAATTATTTGGAAGATATTCAAATGCCCAAAATTTTAGATTTTCAAGATGCTTTGTCTACCAATATGTTCCGTAGATCAAAGCGGGAAAAGTTTTTTCTAAGAGCATTTTTCAAATTTGAATCAAAACTTATTAAAAAATATGAGTTAAGATTATTGTCAAAATTTAATCACTGCACCATTATTAGCGAACTGGATAGAATAACGATTGAAGAATCTGGAAATCAACAAATTTCAATTGTTCCAAATGGAGTAGATACCCAGTTTTTTTCGCCTCAAAATCTGGATAAAAAATACGATATTTCTTTTGTCGGAAATATGGGATACGCCCCAAATGTGGATGCTTCTATTTTTTTGGTAAAAGAAATTATGCCATTGGTTTGGAAGATTTTACCAAAAACAAAAGTCGTTTTGGCAGGAGCAAATCCGACACCGGAAGTACTTCATCTTCAATCATCACAGGTAGAAGTAACGGGTTGGGTGGATGATATACGAAACTATTATGCTGAATCTCATGTATTTGTGGCGCCATTAAGAATGGGAACGGGCATGCAAAATAAAATTTTGGAAGCCATGGCGATGGGTTTGCCGTGCGTGAGTACTTCTCTGGCTGCCAATCCCATTGGAGCGAATGAAAAAGAAGAAATAATGGTAGAGAACAGTGCTGCTGATATAGCAAATCAAATTGTGTTTTTACTTAATAATCCCGATAAATGCTCAGTTATTGCTCAAAATGCACGTCGTTTTGTTGAGAAACAATATAGCTGGGAATCTCAAACAGAGACTTTGTTGAATTTGATAGAAAAAAATATCTGATATTTTTTAAGTACCATTTTTTAGATTTGAATCAATATAAATGATAAAAATAGTTGAAAACAGCCCTCAATTAATTCAAATTAATGCTACAGATAGTGTTGATTTTGAAATGCCTCATGTTTGTTTTCTGGCTAAGGGGAGTGTTGATGGATTCCATTTTAAAATGGATAAAATTCAAGCTCTTTTTCCCGATTCTGAGCTGAATCGCTATAAAGGGAGGCTTGAAACCGCAAAGGAATCTATTTTGTCACGACTTATTTTATTTGATTTTTTATCAAAACATTGCCATGTTAATACCAAGTTGTTGAAAATCAACTATTCTGATAGTGGAAAACCGTACTTCGAGAACAGGAACATTCATTTTAGCATTGCTCATTCTGGGCAAATGGTATTTGTAGCTATTTCTTTTTATAGAGCAATTGGGATTGATTTTGAATTTGAAACCCCAAAAAAAGATTTTAATATACTTGCAAAACGCTTTTTCCATCTCGAAGAATACAACTTTCTTAATGCTTGCAAAGAGGAAGATTTGGCAATTGCTTTTTTGAAAATGTGGATTAAAAAAGAGGCCATCGTTAAATGTTTGGGTGAGACTATGTTTTCAATGATGAGTAAAATAAACACTTTAGATAACTTCATTTATAGTCCTGACAATCAAAATATTGATTTAATTAATATTTCATTGATTAATGCTAAAAAAACAGATGTAAATATTAGTTTGGCAAGCATTGACTGTTTGCAAAAAGTGTATTTTCTTGATTATAATGATTTTGAAAAAAGATAGTTTCTTTCTTTTTATTATGGCTAAAATTACTTTTAAACGAAATAATATAAATCACTAATTAGAATAGTTTTTGCATAAAATCAAAGTAATTCTTTTATACCTTTGCAGCATTAATGACCAAAATAAAAAGATGTATTCTATTGTTGAAATTTCCGATTTTTTATCATCGGCTGAGCTTCATACTCAAAGGCAAGATTTAAATTCAATAATTGTAAAGGATTTATTGATTGACAGCCGAAAACTGCTTAATCCGGAAAGCACTTTATTTATAGCCATTAAAACCCACAAAAACAATGGTCATAGTTATGTTTCCGAACTATATTCCAGAGGAGTGCGAATGTTTATTGTGTCGGAATGGTTTGAAAAATGGAATTCTTTTTCGGATTCCGTTTTTATTATAGTTGAGAATACATTAGACGCTTTTCAAACGATTGTTTCCAAACATCGATCTCAGTTTTCATATCCTGTTATTGGGATTACAGGGAGCAATGGAAAAACAATTGTAAAAGAGTGGTTAAATCAGCTGTTGTCTGATAAATATAGAATTGTCAGAAGTCCAAAAAGTTATAATTCGCAAGTAGGGGTGCCTTTGTCCGTTTGGCAAATGAATTCTGAATGTGATTTAGCTATTTTCGAAGCTGGAATTTCGGAGGTCTCTGAAATGGTAAATCTTCAAAAAATTATAAAACCCGATATTGGAATATTTACAAATATTGGTGTTGCTCATGATGAAAATTTTATCTCTTTGGAACAGAAAGTCGGTGAAAAGTTAAATTTGTTCATGTATGCAAAAAAACTAATTTATTGTTCTGACTATCACCTGATTACTGAACGTGTTTTTAAGGCAGGTTTGCAAAATAAGATGGAAATATTCACATGGGGAACCAAAAACGAACCCAATTTAAAGATTCAGTCTGTCAACAGCGAAAATGGGCACACGCAAATTAATGCTAACTATAAAAATCAATTATTGTCTATTGATATTCCTTTTGATGATAGTGCATCAATTGAAAATGCCATTCATTGTTGGGCTTTCATGCTTTTGGATGGAATTTCACAAGAGGATATTCGATTCAAAATCAGTAGTTTAAGACGAGTTGCCATGCGTTTGGAGATGAAGTCGGGAAATAATAATTGTGGAATTATTGATGATACGTATACTTCTGACATTAATTCGTTGCGTATTGCTTTGGAATTTATGGGTCATCAAAAAAACTATCAGGAACATTGTGTGATTTTATCCGACATGTTGCAAACAGGACGGAATGATGAAGAATTGTATACGGAAATTTCGGACATGTTGGAAAGCAAAGGAATTTCATTTTTTATTGGGATTGGGAAAGATTTAAAGCGACATTCTAAATTATTTAAAATTAAATCGATGTTTTTTGAAAGTACATCCGATTTTTTAAATCATTTTGATTTTTCTGAATTTCAAAATCAATTAATCTTAATAAAAGGGGCTCGTCCATTTCATTTCGAGAAAATTAGTCGTTTGCTTCAGTTTAAAAACCATCAAACGGTGATGGAAATTAATATGGATGCATTAATTCATAATTTTAATTATTATAAAAGTCAACTTCACAGCAATACTAAAATTATGGCCATGGTAAAAGCTTTCTCTTATGGAAGTGGATCCTCGGAAATAGCTCAGTTGCTCGAGTTTCACCATGTTGATTATCTTGGTGTTGCGTATGCTGACGAAGGCGTAGATTTACGAAGAAAAGGCATTGAATTGCCAATTATGGTGATGCATCCAGAGCCAGAAAGTTTTGACAAAATAATTAAATATGAATTGGAGCCCGAAATTTCGAGTTTTAAAATGTTTGACTTATTGGAAGAAACGCTCAATACTTTCGATTTGGAGAAAAATATATGCATTCATATTAAAATTGATACTGGAATGCATCGTTTAGGCTTTTGCAAAGAGGATTTGTCTGGTATTTTGAATCGTCTTGACGATTTAAAATCCTTGG